>JAYVND010000314.1:0-5596 GCA_043758635.1 Bdellovibrionales bacterium | reverse complement strand
CAAAATTCTGAATCGAAAATAAAATGCCACGAGGGCTGAAAATGTCAGAAGCACCGAAAGGCGATTGTAAATATTGTCGCGAACGTTGGATGCGTTGCTTGTGTAGCCTGTTAGTAAACCAACGTTGTAAATATCATTCAGCGGTTTTGTCGCGCCCAAATTCAAGGCAACATCGTTGTCGCTTCGTCCCGCAGCTGCTTGTGGATAGTTAAGGTAATAGTAGCTCAACTTGGCATTCGCCGTGGTGTTCCACCAAGCAGGCTGTAGGTAGCCAACCGAAGCGTCCCAGCGATCAAAGACCTGATTTGATCCTTGCGCGCCGTTACTGGTGTATGAAGCATCGGTCGTGACAATTTTATTTTTAGCATCGTTAATCATAAAAAGGCTGGCAAGAGTGAAGCGAATTTTCATCGCATTCGCATCATCGTCACCGGTAGAAGAACTAAGTTTAGAGTTGTCTTTGCGAATTTCGATATTGTAGTTTGCAAACCATTTTTCATTCACGACAAAAAGGTTATTAAAGTCGACGTAGTAAGACGAGAGAATCTGCTTTTGCATATTGTTCTCAAGGCTCATCCAATCAGCTTCATAGGCGGGAACTAAATCGAATTTGTATCCATGATTTAAAACCAGGCCTTTGTAGGTCCACGGCGCACTAATTGTTGCAATAGTGGGATCGGCATTGCGAATGGTCTGCAAATATTTGAATTTGTCATTGGTCGAGTACATCGTCAGCAAGTCTGCCTGCACCGCAAATTCGTGTTTTTCATCATACACTGGGCGGTAGCGTGCAGATCCCATTAAGAGGAAGCGGTAGCCCGCCGAGTTCGATGCGGTTCCTTGATCTAAAACATAGCTGTTGGATTGCAAAACATTGGAGTCATAAGATTCCCCGAGAGTTGCAGAGATTTGCCATTTGCGCGAGCGCTCTTTTTCGAACTGCTGTAAACGCAGAATTTGATCCAGGTAAGCTTCGGCACGATTGTCAAGTTCTGGATCTTTTGAGGTGTCGATTACGTTTTGAAAATGATCATGAGCCACGTCCCACTTCTTTTCTTGGACACCGAGAACACCTTGATAGAATTCGGCTGAGGGAGCAAGAGCGGGAATTTTACTCGCGACCACTTTCATGAACGCTTGGTTCGCTTCAAAAAATTCTTTGAGCTTGAAATGATTGAGGCCAAAGTAGTAATCGCGCTCGACCATGTCGATGTCTGGGCCCTTGGCCATATTCAAATAGACAAGGGATTTGTTAAACTCATCTGATTTATAAAGCGCAACGGCATATTGATAATAATAAGACGTGTTGGTCGGGTCTGCCGCAACTGCTTCGTCAAACTGGCTCATCGCCTCGATGTAATTCCCGTTGTGAAAAGCAGTCAATCCATTGCTGGCAGAGATTTTTCCGATCGCCACGCGTTTTGCCGATTCCGCAGTTGAACGCCGAGTCGCATCTTCTTTCATTTGTTGCATCCGCTGGACTTCAACTTGCTCAAGCCGAATGCGTTCCGTGATCGCGTGGGCGGCCGCCTGTTTTTCTCGCAGATCGTCGGCCGTTTGCGCTGTCGCAACCGCAGAGTCTGGCGGAAATTTCTGATTGGCCTGCGTCGTGAGCTGTTGTTCCGCACGGAAGGCTTTCAACGCTGCTTCCGCTTGTTCGCGAGTGTCGAAGATTTCAACAGTCTGTTGCCCGAGAGCCGTCCGATGAAGAATAAAAGGGTGACGGTGGAGATCACGGGCATTGATCATGTCGATGATTTTTCGCATGCCCTCGTTCGTATTGAGCAACTCTTGCGGTGGCACAAAAAAGTCGACGGTTGTGCGGTCTAAATTTGCCCAACTGATTGAGTAGAGTCCCGAAAACACGGACGAGTCAGGAGCTGTCTCTTGGAGGTAAATTTGAACAATGCGCCCAGTTTTATTTTCTCGCATGAGGAGCGATGCCGAATCGATCTTAATCGAGCTTTTGTTCCAAAGACGAAGCCCGTAGTTCAAGCGGATCGAACTCGCCGTATTAAGTTCCACGCCGCGAGTTTTTGCCGAGGCGCCTGCCGTGCCAGGCACGATGGTTTGGGAGTCGATGGCAGAGGAGGATGGTTCCGCGAAAGCCTGCTGCGGCATTAAACTCACACCTACGCCCATGCCCATACCCACGACTGCGACACTCGCCGCCATCACCGAAGTCGCGCTGAGGTGAGACGACCGAGAGAACATGATGGATCGAGTGCTAAAATTATTAAAGAGCTGATTGTAAATCGGGGTCAGGTTCCATTTCACCGCGGAGTCTCCTATCATGAGGCTGTCTCATAATAGTCGCCGTGCGCATGGAGAGTCGAGCGAGAGTCGAGATTGAGCCGAAACCTCGACTACAAAATGGAATTACAAAGAGGAATTACAAACAAAAGAGATCACTGCCCTGGAAAGTGAATAATCACATTTACTTTACTTTTTGTATTCTGAATCGCCTGTGTGCAGAAGTCGCATTTCGGTATTGTAACTGCCGTCGGATTTGCCGGAGTCACAGTACTAAGGTCCGGCACTTTTACGCCGCCGACGGTACCCGGCAATCCGGTATTCACGGCGCCACCACCCAAATCCGCGTGATCGACCATGCCAGATCCGGCTCCACGAACAGATGCGACACCCCGGTCGCCGCCGGCGCTGTCGCTTTTCTTCTTATCGCCACGGTCAGCATTCGTAGAATTTGGATTTGAAGCGTTCGCGGAACCATTTGCCGTTTCGGGCTTAGATTCTTTGTCCATCTGTTTCATTTCGGCTGCGGGAATCGATTTTGGTACAACCGGATTTTTTCCGAGATTCACTGTCGATTGCTGGCCGGCCGTCACAGCGACTGCGTTCAAGATCGTACCGTTTGGTCCAGGCTGTCCAAAAACTACTCGGCCGGAAAAGGTAACCAATTCCGATTTACCTGTTGCGGGAGCGAAACTTGTCATGAAATCTGTTCCGCGGACACCGGCAACCGCTGATTTCGTACGAACCTCAAACGTATTGGCTTGGCCATCTTTAGATTTGTCGTTGTAATAATTGGGAGTCGTCGTCGCGCGAACTTTTCCCGAGAGAATGTTCAGAAGCACCTTCTTTTTATTGTCGGCCGCACTGAATTCATAGTTTTCGATCACGAGTCGCGTTTCTGGCGAAATATTCAATTCGTTTTTTCCAGAAGGTGCGTCTGCATTGATCAAAATCTTTGCGCGCGAATCTTTTCCTGAAATCACCGTGTCGCCCGAGCAAATCTTTCCGCCAGTGACTGCCGCAGATTGCTGGTGATCCGAGCCAGATTCAATTTTCACGTCACCTTTAACGATTCCAAAAGTTCCGCACGAGGCTTGTGCCTTGGCTCCCACAAGACCCGTCGTGATAAAAAGGCAGATGCCGAGCGCTTGAAGGCGATTTTGTTTGGACATGAAGTTCTCCCAACGAACAATTCCACTAACTCTATAAGTATTCGGATTTCGCTAAGGAAAACTTGATTCAAATGGAAGGGATTTAGCGCCGTGTGGCTCTCTTCTCAAGCGTTGGTAAGCATCTTTTTAAGACGGATTGTGAACATGCAGGCGAAGTTGGCTGAATCTTAGCTCCTGCGTTGGAACGAGCGACACGATGAGTTCAGTATAAGACGTTTGAAAAAGAGACACTGGAAATTTGAGCACCTGATCTAACGCCGCAGAATCACTTCGCACATGGCCTGCAGATCATCAACAAACGCAGTTTGCCGACCTTTTTCTACCGCAACGATTGGCTCGACGCCCCTCAAGAGAATCGTACGACAGCCCGCTTTAATTCCAGCTTCAACATCTGTCATGCGGTCACCAACCATCCAGCTCTGTGAGAGATCGATGTCATGCTCTTGAGCTGCCGTCAAAAGCATACCGGCATTTGGCTTTCGCATGGGGTGATTACTTTCGACGGAGTAAGGCGCGTAGTAAAAGCCTAAAAACTCAAGTCCGTGCTCGGCATAAGCCACTCGAATGCGGCGATGAATTTCATCGAGATTTTCAATCGACACAATTCCTCGGGCGACACCTGACTGATTCGTCACGATGGCAAACTCGAAACCCGCATCACGCAGCTGAACCAAAGTATCAAAGGCTCCAGGGAGATATTCAATTTGATCTGGATCGTTGAGATAAACTTTGTCGATGATCAGCGTCCCGTCGCGATCGAAAAAAACAACTTTCTTTTTCATATGCCCGCGAGAGTAAGCGAACCAGAACAGCTTGCCAACTTCGAACTACTTTTGCTGCGATGGGCGGGAAGACTTCAATGGTTTTACCCCAACCTCGCCGTTCGAAAGTGCCTCTTCGCCTAGAGGGTGGTGCATTTCGAGCGTTCGCGCGAGTTGATCGAGACCAACATGAGTGTAGCGCTGGGTGGCCTGAAGAGTGGTGTGTCCCAGTAGCTCTTGAAGAGTGCGCAGATTCGCGCCACTTCCCAGGAGATGTGTTGCAAAGCTGTGGCGGAGCGCGTGCGGATGCAGTGGCTGTAAGAGCCCGGCAGCCTGGCCGCGCGAGCGAACGATGTCGTAGGCAAAGCGCGTCGGCAGAGGCTCCTTTCCAAAAACATATTTTCCCACTCGTGGCATTTTTTCGAGAGCCTGCATCGACATCGGCGGAAGAGCGACAATCCGCTCGGTCGATCCTTTTCCTAAAACCCGTAAAACGTGGCGATTGAAATCGACATTTGCCCAAGGTAGCCCCGAAGCTTCACTCACGCGCAGACCACCGCCATAAAGCAGGAGAATTAACGTGAGATCGCGAGCTGCCCTCGAAACTCTTGTTTCGTCATTTAGAGCTCTCGCTTCGTCATTTGAAAGCAGACTTAAACAAGTGCCCTCTCGGGCTTGCGCAAGATCGATCTCGATCGAACGAATCAGTGCAATCGCCTCATCAACCGAAAGATAGTGAGGGAGCCGATGAGGAACCTTCGGTCCATGAACCAGAACCGCAATGTCGCGATCAATGACTTCTTTTTCAAGGAGCCAGTTGAGAAAGCTTTTAAGACAAGCAGACTTCCGGTTGCGGCTGGCGGGAGAAAGCTTTGCCCAGCTGGTCATCGCTCGACGGCAATGAGCGAGAAGTGCATCCGACGGAACCTTGATTTCTTTCAATCCATCCAGCCCGACGTCCACCGAGTGCTGCTCAGATCGCTCCTGGTGGATGGTGCTCGTGGTATCAATTTCAAGGAGAGTTCTTTCAAAGTGGAAGGCTTGAGAAAGATCGGATGCATAGGCCTTCCGCGTAAGCGGCGAGAGTTTTTCGATATAGGCTAATGAATACAAGAATTTATGGCAGAGCTCAGTGAGCTCAGGAATCTGGGGCAAGGCTTCGATGGGGTGACGCTTTTGAGCCAAAAAGTGTCCTTCAGAAAAAATTATATCGCACCGCGAAATTTTTGTTGCAGATCTTACAGAGGTCAGTTATCTTCCGTCTCGTAACGCGACGTTCTAAAGTGAGCCAGCCGAAAGTCTGGGGTCACTTCCGGTTCATAGATGAACCAGGCCTCAGACGTCGTGCGGTTTAAAAACGAATCAGACACAGACTGATTTTTCTCACTCAAGGCGGTACGTATGTCCCAG
>JAYVND010000313.1:0-5608 GCA_043758635.1 Bdellovibrionales bacterium | reverse complement strand
TTTTAAGGTTCGACTCACGTTTCACTTTGAACTCCTCGATTATTTCTTCTTGTTCGCGCACTGGCGCGTTTAAAATTTGTAAATGCCCGCGAAACACCGAGCTCTCATTGAGACTTTGTTTTGCGATCTCTTTCTGAATATGAATCTCGAATTGCTTCGAAGATCTTTTTAGTAGGTTTTTCACTTTCTCTTCTCCTTAATATTGCTCAATCGCACTGATTGCGGCTTTGCTTGAATGGCTGGCTGGATTCAAATGCAACAGCATTTTTGTTTGTTTAACTCGTGCATTTCGTTCTCTCCTTTGAAAGATGGTTAAAATTGTAGATGTTTCGAACTTGCAGAAAACCTGCAGCTCGAATGGGTTAGTTTTTTCATGAATAAAAATTCAAGGCCTCGACTGCGCTGTCATGTTGATCCGTACAGTGGGCTTTGGAGCGGCAAACGAGCCGATGAACTTCTGCGCCACGAGCATTGCAAATTTGATCAACGTGATTGATACGATTGTAAAATCGCACCAAAATATCTCTTCTTTTCAAAGATTAAGTCCGGAAGTTTGATCCAAAACTTAGCGAGGCCCAAGCAGCTTGGGTCTACTGCAAGCTTGCCATTCGCAAGCTTCGCAAATCGAAAAGTCACTCGAGAAGGGGCACCTATTCAAACGACGTAAAAAAAACGCAATCAGATGAAAGAAGCGCGCGCCTCTCAATATACCAAATTAAAAATATTTGTGAATTCAGGTAGTCACAGAACTCAATTGCCGCTTGGTGGCGCAATGACCGTGAACGCTAGAGGAGCATGTATGCCGAAAGAAGATCGCTTATCGGCATTAAAAGCCTCTTTTAGAACACAGACATGCACCATCATTTTATCCATCATTTTACCCATCATTTCAGCAATCAACGGATTCACTGAGATGTCCATAAAGCCGGGTGTGAAATTCGAATTGTAGTTATGCATTGCGACCTCCTTTCGTAGGATTAAAGGCATTCATGAATAAGATTCATTTATGCGATTTATTTAGAGTTAACAGCGTCCTGAGAATTTTCCAAGCCAAAAGTGTAAAAAACTAGCCCCTGGCTAATCTTTTGTGCAGATGTTCAGTGCTCCTCATCCATTCGTGCGTAACGGTTCCAAGATGGCACCTTCACGAAACGAGCTCGGACATCCTCCAATAACTTGCTTCCCCAACTTCACACTCGGGTGACCTACCGGCAGCATGAAATTCGCATTTCTGGTTATAAACATCATGAGTTGGTTTAGTAAGGCTCAACAAAAAAAACGCATCACTTTTAAGGTGATGCGTTTTTTTCTGCGAAGATTCAGAAGTCTATCTGACTCGTCCGCAAATTTCTGAGTTCGTAGATCCGGTTAGACCCAGTTCGATACGGTTAAACCACTTGAAACCCAGCCTTCTCAAATGATCAGTTTTGCTTAAGGCTTTACTTCGCCGTTGGCGTTGCTACCATGACCGCTTTGAAGTCCGTGTCGTAGACGGGCGATAGAACCTGCGACTGAGAGTCCGCTCCTAACCCTCCCACAATGGTGCGGTTCTGCGGGTACAAAAGCCAGAGGCTCTCATCGCCTGCACCTTTAACGAAAGAGACGGTTTGCGTCTGACCTTTGGCTATCGTCACCTTTTCTGGAAGGTCTGCGTAGCCAGCACCTTCACCGCCAACATTGAGTGGAAGCCAAGTTTTTTGATCCTTCACCAAAAAATCATCTGCTTCGGCCGCTGTCTGCTCATCTGAGCTTGCCGCGATTTGCACGCTGAGTGCACCCGAATCGTTGACTCCAAGGTCTTCGACGTCGGCTTCAACGATCGCAATCGTCGAATGTGCAATCGCCGTCATAGGCCCTGAGGCGATCAAAGCGTCAGAATAATCCTCTTTGATTTTGTCTTTCTTCGCAATCGAATCGAGTTCAAATTGCCTGCGGATCGCGCGAGCTTTTGTTGCATCAAGCAGCATGCTCTTAGGGCCGGCCTGCGTGTACCCTTTCAGATTTGACCCCAACGTTCCGACCAATTCTTGATCGGCTTGCCCGTCACCATCAGTATCAATCAGCACCGAAAGTTCACAATTCGCCCAAGTGCTTTCCGGCTCAAAAAGTTTAAATGCAACCTGCATCACACTTTTGCCACCTCGTTGAATCACTCGGTAGCCGGCACCCTGAAGATCGCAGGCTTTTGATCTAAAGTTATCGTGCGTAGGGTCTTGTTTACGACGGTCGAGAGCGATGAGATTAAATAGGTAGGCATCACCACTATTGACTCCGGTGTTTTTCAAATCGAGATCGACAACCGCACCCTGGCTATCTGCGTTCGAAGTTGAACGAATGGCTAGGCGACCTGACTGAACTTGAGCAATCTTATTGACCACCGCCAAAACCGGCACACGATTGACTTCGGTCCCTGCCGCTGACATTTTTAACCAACCATCGAGCTCGGTTGAGTCGACCGTTAATGACGACGCATCTATCACAAATCGGAGATTTAATGTTTGCGACTCGCCAGCTTTCAAGGTGATAGCTGCTGGAGACTGCATTTGGACAGCGCTAGAGCCTTCGAACTTGAGATCGAGCGTGAGTGCATCGGCTGAAATGTTGTGTACGCTCAAAGTCTTTTGCAAAGTCTTTCGCGTTTCGATCGTCGTTTCTCCTAGCGAAAGCGCACTTGGAAGAGTTACGATCTTTGCGTCGAGCGCCGCCAAAACTTGAATTCGGCCAGCGCCTTGACGACTCACTGGGTAAACAGCCTTCGCGACATCGACAAGTGTCTTAGAAGTTCCCATCGCGATCGACTTTAGCTCTGCGGACGAGAGAGTCGGATGCGTCTGCTTCAAGAGTGCCATGACTCCTGCCATATGAGGTGTTGCCATCGAAGTGCCCGACATCTGAACGCCTGCCGCTCCGCCGCCCATTTTTGCCGATACCGTGAGACTTCCAGGCGCAGAAATTTCTGGCTTGATCAGCGCATCAAACGAACGCGGACCTTTTGAAGAAAAACTCGCAATCGTGTCAATCAATTCTGGTTTTGCAATCTGAGCAGATGATTTGAAATGCATGACCACTGCGCCTGCTTGAAGAGCTGCTTTTACCTTGCTCGCGTCCTCTTGCTTAATCATGACAGCTGGAAATTCGTAGTCAGACGTCAAACCCATTTGAATGGGCTCACCGTCAACGTTGTTGCCAACTACCAATCCAATCACTCCAGCGGATTTCGCACGTGCGGCCTTATCTTCGAACGGCGAAACGCCACGATCGAGAAATGCGATTTTGCCCTTGAGCTTCGCCTTCATCTCATCAGTAAAGTCGGTTGCCGCATTTCCAGCGTAGACAATCTCACCCGTCACATCACCTGCATCTTTGATCTGCTTTGATTTTTCAGCCTCTTGCTCGCCAGCCACAAGAGTTGCGCCGTCCGCCGTCAAGAAAGAAACTGCGCTAAATTTATAATTTGCATCTTGGTCGTCGAGCGTTGCGGCAACCGAGAGCGCATCCTCGGAGACTGCGGGTGCAGAGACAATGTACTCTGTATCGCCATCATTTCCAGCTGCACAGACCACAACCGTGCCGGCTTTTGAGAGGTTTCCGATCGCTTCATTGTAGAGAATGTGCTTCTCGCCGTAGCCACCACCAAGAGATAAATTGACCACATCGAGTTGGTCGGTGAGATCGCCTTTAAATGTTGGATCTGCTGCGTATTCGAGAGCTGCAATCACTGTCGCGTCACCCGTCGACCCTACTTTTCCAAATACCTTCACCGCGTAGAGTGATGCTTCAGGTGCGACCCCCGTGTAGGTATTCACGTTGTCGCCGATTCCCGCAACAGTTCCCGCAACATGCGTCCCGTGACCAGCTTCATCGATCGGGTTTGTATCCGGAACTGGAATGCGCGCGTTGAAATCCGCCGACGCTGTGTTGAAATTGGTCCCGACTAAATCGATTCCGCCTACAACTTTTTTACCAGGGAATGCCGCGTTAGGTAGGTTCGGATCGACTGCTTTGTAAGCAGCTTCGGTGCCTTCGCCGCCGAACATCGCGTGCGTGTAGTCGATACCCGTGTCGATGATTCCGATCTTCATCCCTTGACCGCTCACACCGCGTGCGTGTGCATCGGTAGCTCCAATGAACTTGACCGAGTTATGAGCGGCGAGATCAACCGCCTGGTTCACCGTGGCCCCAACGTCGGTTGGTAAGACTGGACGCTTAAAATGGCCATCGTTTTCCATAAATAGAACATTCCCGATCGCGCCGAGTTCAGCCGACAAATTGCCGGGAGCAACCACGGCGACTGCGTTTAAAACCATGCGATACTTGTAGAGGACTTTAATATCGCTCGAAAGTGCTTTCACTTTCGCAATCAACGCGATCTGTTCATCATCGATTGCCTTCGCGAGATCTTTATCTAAGATTTTTTTGCCAGTCTTATCGACAGTCATCGTTGTGAGGAGTGCTGGATTTTTTAATTTAATCAGGTAAACACCGAAAGTATTGATCTGTGGGCGTGTGCTAAAGATTCGATCATCATTTCCGAGGAGGCGAACGCCTTCCATCGATGCGCTTCTCTGCGGCGTGCAAGCCCCAAGCGCTCCCACTGCAATCAGAGCAGTCAGAATGGCGAAGTCGCGAACGCGCCTCTTGTTCCCGCGTGCGTTCACTTCATTTTGACCAACATTGGTGTTCTTCATAGCCCCTCCAACAACATGCCACATGACGTGGCATCTAACGTGCCGCATTTAATACTTAATAACTCAAACGTTCTTTCGTTCGCGCATCGCTCGTTCGAAAACTTAATTTGCACTCCCTCTGGCCTGCAACTCCGAGCTAACTTTCACAACTCTGAAATGGGACCAGCCACCCCCGCAGCTGGCCCCATCCAACTTCATCTCTCTTTCAACCTTATGAGCAGAAACAGTTTGGATGAAGGGCCGAGAATCAAAATGTCACCATTTCGGTCTCGGCAAGTGCGGCAGATCCGCTGGAGAGCCGAAATTGCAAATAGCCAGCCAAGAGTTTCTCGCTCGTTGCAAGAATTTTCAGAGTTCAACCCAGTTCTGGATCGATTTGAGACAATTGCCGGTTACGATCCGCACCGGTCTTTGGTATTTTTGCAGAAACCACCGGTGAGTTTTACCCGCCGCTATTTTTGTTGAGAGCTGTTGAGCGGTGGTGAGTGATTGGTCAGGTGATCACTCAAAAGCCAGGGTCAGAAAATGCGCAGCAGTTTTTGCGCGCGGGACCAAAGTTCAAAACCGCGCGATTTCAGATGAATTGAAGTTGAAATCGAAGTTGAAGTGACAGGAGCAAGTGTTCGTGCATTTTTCAAAACCTAGCACTCGCGATCCAGCTGCGAACAGCCCGCCCGGAACTTGCACTACTTTTCATCATGATAATGCAAGCCCACGATTCAAAAACAAGCCGCATGTTCCGTCTCATTCTGATCTGTCTCGCTTTGAGCCAACCTATCAAAGCCGCGGCAAGTCTCTCGCAGAATATGTATAAGCAGCGTGTTGAAAGCGCCGAGGAACTTCTCGGAAGTCATTATCGAAAGAGCGTTGCGCATTCGACTGAGAAAATTCAGAAGATCAATGGCTCCATCTACCGAATG
>JAYVND010000312.1:0-1721 GCA_043758635.1 Bdellovibrionales bacterium | reverse complement strand
CCGTCGACAATTTCAATTACAATCCCACCACTAAGATGCCGGCATTTCGCGGAATCGTGGTCATTGACATGGACACGCAAAAGGTCGCAGCCGAGCTCCCGGGTATTGATCCCGGGGTGACTTCGATCACTTCTGACGCCAGGAATCTGATTGTCGACTTTGGCGGAATTCCGCTCTGGAAATATGATCTGCGGAAACTCGGGAGCGAAAAACTTGAGGAGCCTCGCGAGCGTGTCTGGGCATTCCCAAATGGCATTCAGCCGTTCGGCCATGCCTCGATGGATGCAACGTACTACTACACCTGTGCGTCGGTCGCCCCTCGTGGGCCGAAAGGAAAATTCACGCGTCGCCCATTTGCTCTCGACCGTCAAAGTTTGAAATTGAATTGAGATAAATGGCATGAAGCTGGGAATGAAGCTGCGGCTTCGCAAGCGTCATTCGAATCGGCAAAATTTAAATCAGATGTTTCCAATCTCAAATAAGAAAGGCGGCTCGATGGCCGCCTTTCTTATTTGAGACTCGGAGTGAAACAAATGAAAATCATCTTATTTCGTAATCACACTCTTCGACCGATTGCACTCACGAACAGAAAGTTCGACTAAGCTTTAGAATCGTCTTCTTCATCGCCGTGATCTTCGAGATCTTTAGGATCGAGTTTGCCCAACTTCTTAGGGTCAACCGCAGCAGGATTGATCTTTTCGAGTTCTTTGATCTTCGCCGAGTCTGGGCAGAAGAGAGCAAACAACTGACGGCCTTCCATCTTTGGTGGAACTTCAAGCATCGCGATATCGTTCAAGAACTTTTCCACTTTGCGGAAAACTTCGAGGCCCAAGTGTTGATGTGCCATCTCGCGTCCGTAGAAACGAAGATTCACTTTCACTTTGTCGCCTTCGAGAATGAAACGGCGGGCATGCTTCAACTTCACCTCGAGATCATGCTGATCCGTACGCGGACGGAGCTGAATCTCTTTGATCGTGATGACGGTTTGATTCTTACGAGCCTGATGTTCTTTTTTCTTCAGCTCATATTTGTACTTACCGTAATCTGTGATTTTGCATGTCGGCGGTTTCGCGGTCGGAGCGATCTCGATCAAATCGAGACCTTTTGCTTCCGCCATACGAAGAGCTTCCATCGGCGGAAATACGCCGAGCATTGTTCCGTCGTCATCGATCACACGAACTTCTACCGCACGAATCTCACGATTGACACGCAAGCCGTCTTTGCCGCCGCGTCCTTTTGGACCACGATCGAAAGGTTTCGGGCCGCTGCCTGCAGGTCTGTTGCCACCGTAGCTAATGGATTGCCTCCTGGTTCCAATTAATTAATCACACATCTCTCGCGACTGTTTATACAACCGCATCTTCTCTAAACTTTAAGCTTTAAACTCTAAGCTTCCGTCGAGGCCGCCGGGACCTCGCTTGGTGTTTCCGTTGCCGAAGGAACTGCCAGTGGACTGGTGAGCTCGCGCCCGCCAATCTCTTTCGCAATCGTCTCGATGAATGCATCAACCGTGAGGCCGTTCACCATCTGACCGTTTCGTAAGCGTACCGATACTTCCCGCTTTTCGAGCTCGTTGTCACCAATGATTAACATGTATGGCGTTTTCTGCAATTGGGACTCGCGGATTTTATAGCCCAGCTTCTCGTTGCGATTGTCGTAATGAGCACGGATATCCAATGCCTTGAGCCTAGCTAAGATCTCATCGCAATAAGCCGTCTGGC
>JAYVND010000311.1:0-5621 GCA_043758635.1 Bdellovibrionales bacterium | reverse complement strand
GAAATGTGATCGCGACATCGGGTCGTTCCGTAGAAGCGGCTGGAGATATCGACGTCTTGCTCCTCGATAAAACGGGCACAATCACACTTGGAAATCGAATGGCAACGGAGTTTCTACCGGTCAAAGGAGTGTCGCACCTTCGGCTTGCGACGGCAGCACAGATGAGCTCCCTCGCAGACGAGACTCCCGAAGGACGCTCGATTGTCGTTTTAGCGAAAGAGAAGTTTCAACTGCGCGCAGAGGGGGTAAAGCCCGCCGATGCTCTATTCATTCCATTTTCCGCGCACACTCGAATGAGTGGAATTGATTTGAAGCAAAATAACACTGAAATTAAAATTCGAAAAGGTGCAGCGGAATCGGTAAAAAATCATGTTGTGCAACTGGGAGGCCTTGTTCCAGACGATCTGGATTCAATCGTTGAAAGTATCTCAAAGCTAGGAGGCACTCCTCTTGCTGTAGCAGATGGCCGGGAGATTTTAGGCGTGATTTATTTGAAGGATATCGTCAAGGGCGGAATCGCCGAGCGTTTCGCCGAACTCCGTCGCATGGGGATTCGCACGGTGATGATTACGGGCGATAATCCACTCACCGCGGCTGCAATTGCGGCCGAAGCCGGCGTTGATGATTTTATGGCGCAAGCAACTCCTGAATCCAAACTTCAACGCATTCGTGATGAGCAAGCCAAGGGTCACTTGGTCGCGATGACCGGAGACGGAACAAACGATGCTCCCGCATTGGCGCAAGCCGATGTGGGAGTTGCTATGAACACCGGAACACAAGCCGCGCGCGAAGCCGGCAACATGGTAGATTTAGATTCCAATCCCACCAAGCTGATAGAGATTGTTGAGATTGGCAAACAGCTTTTGATGACTCGCGGAAGTCTGACAACATTTAGTATTGCCAATGATGTGGCAAAATATTTTGCAATCCTTCCGGCCATCTTTAGCACGGTCTACCTCGTTCAGCACGTCGGTGCTGTCGCAAACGGTGGGAATATGACTATGACAACTCTCGGGCCGCTTGCGAGTTTAAATTTGATGCGTCTTGTGTCGCCTCAAAGTGCAATTTTAAGTGCGGTGATCTTTAATGCGCTGGTGATAATTGCGTTGATCCCACTTGCTTTAAGAGGTGTTCCATACCGTGCGGCAAGTGCCTCGGAGGTGTTGCGGCGTAATCTTTTAATATATGGTTTTGGCGGGCTTGCGGTGCCATTTGTTGGGATCAAATTGATCGATGTGATCATCAACTCACTCGGATTGGTATAAAGGTGATAGGATGAAATCAATACTTGTTTCGTTTATGATTTCTTTGCGTGGGTATGTTGTTTTCACCGTTCTTCTCGGGCTGATTTATCCCTTTTTGATCATGGGAATCGGGCAGCTCTTTTTTAAATACCAAGCCGATGGGAGTCTGATTCGATACGGCAGTCGTATTGTTGGGTCTCAGCTTCTCGCACAAAGAACTGAAGGGCTAGGCTACTTCTGGCCGCGTCCTTCTGCAGTCGATTACAATCCACTGGCGTCAGGCGGATCGAATCTCGGGCCGACGAGTTTGAGTCTGAGTGATGCGGTGAAGGCGCGTGAAGCCAAATTCGGCGGGGCGAGTGTTCCACAGGAGTTGCTCTTTGCCTCAGGCAGCGGGCTCGATCCTGAAATTTCGATGGCTACGGCACTTTTCCAAGTTGAGCGAATTTCAAATGCACGAGGCGTCTCGATGGACAAGCTCCGCACGATAGTATCTGATCAAAGAAAGGGCAGGCAGCTGGGCTTTTTGGGAGAAGAAACGGTGAATGTCTTGAATCTCAATTTGGCAATCGATCGAGAGTTCACTCTTCGAAAGTAGTTTTACGATGGATGCAGATCACCGGCGCACGCCTGACGAACTCTTAGGCGCGATCAAAAAATCAGAGACTGCGGGTCGTGGCCGCTTGCGGATTTTTCTGGGCATGTGCCCTGGTGTTGGCAAAACTTTCTCAATGCTCGAAGCAGCAAAACAACAATCAGCGCGTGGGTTCAATGTCGTGGTGGGCGTTGTCGAGACCCACGGTCGCCTTGACACGGAAGCAATTCTGACGGGGCTCGTGATTTTACCGCGCAAAGAGTTTGAACATAAAGGTGCTAAGCTCTCCGAGATGGATCTCGATCAGATTCTCACCCTTCGACCTCCACTTGTACTCGTTGATGAGCTCGCGCACACCAACGCGCCGGGCGCAAGGCACAATAAGCGGTATCAAGATATCATTGAAATTTTAGATGCGGGCATTGATGTTTTTACAACGGTAAATATCCAGCACATCGAGTCGCGAAATGATCAAGTCGCGCAAATCACGGGTGTTACGGTCCGAGAAACTGTGCCAGATTCGTTTTTTGAACTAGCAGATCAAATCGAAGTTGTTGATATTCCACCAACCGAACTTCTTCAAAGATTGAGCGAAGGAAAAGTGTATCTTGGCGATCGAGCTGCAAGGGCACGCGATGGTTTTTTCAAAGAAGAGCACCTACTCGCACTTCGCGAGCTATCTCTTAGGTTTGTGGCCGAAAAGGTGGATCAAGATCTATCAAATCAGATGACAATCAAAGGTATTGCCGGTCCGTGGAACACGAACGAGCGACTGCTCGTGGCAGTGAGTTTCAGTCCGTATTCGGCACGCCTCATTCGTACGACTCGTCGAATGGCGGTGATTTTTGAAGCGCCGTGGATCGCCCTTTACGTCGATACGGGAGAAACGCTTCGCCCAGAAGACCAGGCGAATTTGCAGCGAAATATCGCACTCGCTCGAGAGCTAGGTGCAGAGGTCATCACACTTTCTGATGAAGATGTCGCGCATGCGATTCAAAAGGTGAGTCAAGATCGCAACGTCACGCAGATTATCATGGGTCGACCCGATCGAAGGTTCTTTCATGATCTTTTTGCGCAGGGCTCGCTCCTCGACAAACTCGTAAGAGACACGAGTAAAGTTGATGTCCATGTGATTCGTGCTGAGAGAAAGGCGACTTATCGTGGACTAGCTGGTCGCTATATTTTTCGTTGGCCAACAGTCCGCTCCGGCTGGCTGGCTTACTACAACACCGCCTGGTTTTTAGCGTTCGTCTCGTTTGTTTGCCGCGCTCTCTTACCTGTTTTGGGCTACCAGGCTCTAGGTTCAATTTTTTTGCTGTCGATTCTGGTGGTTGCCGGTTTTACGACAGGTGGGCCGATACTTTTTGCCGCGCTTATGTGCTCACTGATCTGGGATTTTTTCTTTATACCACCAACTTGGACTTTCTCGATCAATTCGCCAGTCGATATTATGATGGTCATCTCATTCTTCGTGGCGGCTTTGATTGGTGGACTTCTAACATCTAGAATCAAGCGGCAGGAAACTGCGCTTGAATCTCGAGAGAGTGAATCGCGGCTTCTCTATGAGCTGGTAAAAAATCTTTCTGGCGCGGCAGATCCCACGCAAGTTGCCGTCATTTTGTCGGCCATCATTCATCGCCAGTTTGGCGCCGAGGTTTCAATTCTACTTGCCAATCGCTCGGGCACTCTCGATTCATCTCGGGTTATTGGTCATTCTTCTGGCAATTCTTTTGGCAATTCTTTTGGCGACGTCGGGGCAAGAGGTGCAGTTTCAGAGCGTGAACTCGCGGTGGCCCACTGGTGTTTTCAAAATGCGAAACCAGCGGGCTGGGCGACGCAAACATTGAGCGCCTCAAAAAGTCGTTGCTTGCCGATGAAGGGTGAAGCGCGCGTCGTTGGCGTTCTTCTTTTTGTCCCACCAAAAGGTCTAAAAAACTTAAGCCTCGAAACCGAGAACTTTATCGAGACCGTCATCACTCAATCGGCGATTGTGCTTGAGCGTCTTGAGTATCGTGAAGCCGTAGAATCGACCAAACTTTATGAAGCGTCGGAAAAATTACATCAGACCTTATTAAATTCTGTTTCGCATGAGCTTCGGACTCCAATTACGGCGCTCATCGGAACTGCGACGGCTCTGAAGGACGTGCGAGCGATCGAGAATAGGATTGCGCGTGACGCTTTGACGGACGAGATCGTGCTTGCTGCGAAACGTCTGGACCGAGTTGTCGAAAATCTATTGGATGTGTCACGCCTTGAAAAGGGCACGATGCAGATCAAAAAAGAGTGGTTCGAAGTGGGTGATCTCTTGCATTCAGCAAAGCTGAATTTAAAGGAAGAGCTGCAGGGACACTCGTTAAAGATAGGGCCTATGGAGTCTGTTTTACTCGAAGGCGATTTTCAGCTTTTGGAGCATGCACTGACGCAGTTGATTTTAAATGCGGTGAAGTATGGCACGCCAAAGTCAGAAATTGAAATTCGCGTCACGACTCGAGAGCACGAAATTTCAATTGGAGTCATGGATTTCGGATCGGGCATTCCTGAAGGTGAAGAGCTCGCGCTTTTTGAAAAATTTTATCGTTTGCCAGGAACACGTGCGGGCGGGATTGGGCTTGGCCTTTCGATCGTAAAGAACATTGTTGAACTGCATGATGGGCGTGTGAGCGCGAAAAACCGGAGTGCGGATTTAAATTCGAATCCGAATTCGAATACGAAATTAAATTTGAATTCGAACGCGCCTCACTCGGGCGGGGCAGCAATTCTGAATACAAGCTCCCAAACCGTCGCAGTCGGGAGGGGACTATTTTGCGGGGCGGAGTTCACTGTCACTCTGCCGCTTAAGAAAGCGCCGGGACTTCTGCGGGAGGCACTGGCGTGAAGAAACAAAAAATTTTGATCATCGATGATGAAATTTCAATTGTGCGTTTTCTCACGCACAGTCTTGAAGTGAATGGGTTTGAAGTTCACTCGGCTGAAGATGGCGAATCAGGTTTGCTGGCCGTCGTTGATCTCCGTCCAGATCTAGTGATTTTAGATTTTGGTTTGCCTGACCAGTCAGGTATCGATGTTCTCGTGAAGTTGCGAGCATGGTCAAAGTTGCCCGTGATTTTTTTGACCGTTCGAGATAGCGACGATGACAAAGTCGCGGCACTCGATAGTGGTGCAGACGATTATCTGACAAAACCATTCAGCGTGCCGGAGCTGATGGCGCGGGTGCGGGTGGCACTTAGGCATGCGCCGGCCACCGCCGAGATTCCAATATTTAAGAGTGGGCCGCTCGAAGTCAATCGAGCGGCCCACGCGATCAAACTTAACGGCATCGAAGTGAAACTGACAGCGACTGAGTATTCGCTTGTAGCCGTGCTGGCTGCAAACGGCGGGCGAGTGGTAGCTCATCGAACTATTCTTACCAAAGTCTGGGGCCCAAATTCTGTGGAGCACAATCACTACCTCAGAGTCTACTTTGGACAAATTCGCAAAAAATTTGAAGCGGCGCTTCCGGGGACCGGCGAGCTGATCCAGACCGAGTCGGCTGTCGGTTACCGCATTCGTATCTGATGCTCCAGCTAGACTTCGAGCCGACAGTATCCACGCGGAATTTCGATATTTGAAGATTTCTGTGACTTTGTGACTCCCTGTGCAAATTAGCACGTTGGAATTTGTTGATTCATTCACTGCACTCATTTTGATGGTTCAGTTCACCGATCTCCATTTATGTTCAATTGATCTGCAATTGCGACTCAAACCTCTAGAGAAAAGGAGGCAATTCGCTCAACTGCAGATGC
>JAYVND010000310.1:0-1722 GCA_043758635.1 Bdellovibrionales bacterium | reverse complement strand
GCGAAATATCAACGCCCTTTACAGTTTCCATTTTATTTTCCTTGTGTGCATCGGTCGCGAAGCTTTAGAGCATAGGCTTTCAAGCTCGCAAATGACGTGGGATCAAGATTGATTCTGTTCTGAAAATCGAGTGGCCGACGAATGCCTTTTGATGCCGCAAGGATGCTTCCATCCGAGTCGAAATCCTTGGTCATGTCGAAACACAGATTGTAATTCGATCTCACGTTCGCAACGCAGACCTCACCTTTCGGTGGAGGTACTGAGGCGCAAGCAGAAAGTGCCATACTAATGGCGAGAAAGAGTGTTCTTTGCAGCTTCATCAAAAGCCTCATCATCTTTCGCTGTTTTCAGTGCTTCCGCTTCAGCCGTTGTTTTCGTTTCAATCGATTTATCACGCTGCGCTTGCTCGTGATCTTTTTGCCAAACGGCATAACCTTTCTCAGCCAGCCATTCGATTAATCTCGTAATAATTGGAATGAGAAAGGCGGGCATCTTACAGAGCTTTCAAAGCAACTTTGGCCATAGTGATGACTGCATCATCAACGGTTCCAGGAATTGCCGCAGCTAATTTATCTAAAAGGAGATCACCGTCGAGAGTGAATGAAACGGTGCCAGTCGCTTGAGCGCCGATGTATGCAGCAGTGACTAAGAGTTTTCCTCCAGTGAATGCGATGTCATATTTTGCTTCTTTGCCGAGTTCGCCTGCGAGAATGTCCATGAAAGATGCTCCTCAATTTTGAGTTGAGGAGCTTGGATCGCCCATTGCGGTGGGCTTAGGTGTGAAACAAAAGGCTAGGCGAAAATGGCATTCTCGTCAATCGGGCGAAAGATTAGATTTCTAAATCAATTTCCAGAAATAAATTTCTGCTGACTTGATTCAGGGCTTTCTGGCTGAGCATTATATTGCGATGTTGGCGCTCCAGATTCTTCAGACCGATTGCGCTCATTTTCTGCTGCTGCCGGGAAATTTACCGGCGATGGACCATGCGTAAATTTCTGCGTCATATCTAACACAGCCGCTTGAAACGCTCTCGGATTTTCCGTCGAAAGCTGAGCCATGCGCGGTTGTTGCATGAGAAATTTCGAAACGCGGTTTGCATAATCGGATGCGGCAGCATTGCCAAAAGTTCGCGCGGCCTTATTAAAGCCAACTCCCGCCATGTAGCCCGGAGCGGTTCCCATCGGTCCAGCCAACATTGTTCCAATCGTCGCTCCAGTTGCGCCGCTGATTTTATCAGACAAGCCGATCGTTTTATTTGCGAGATCACGGTCAGCACTCTTTTGTGCAATATCCCCGATCTGCGCGGAAAGTCCGAATTGTTTGTTGGCTCCACGAATTGCTTCTTTCAAGCGCGGCGATCCATGCGCTTCAATTCCAGCCTGAAGTTGCTCGTTAACGATTCGGCGAGCTGCCTGCCATCCTCGCTCGTTGTCCGGCTGGCGATTCAGCGGATCTCTTGCATAATTGATTTGCTCATCAAGCGCGCCCTTGATGCGATTGGTGACTCTCGGATCAAGAGCATTACCTGGATCATTCGGCATTGTCGGCGGAACCGGAGCTTGCGGCTCAAACGGCATTGATGTTTGACCCCGCATTTGCTCCATTGCTGGCATCTTTACTTGAGTATATGAGCGAGGGACTGCTTCGCTGCCTCGAATCTCAGCTTGATTGGACCGACCGAATGCTTGCTGCGCATCTTCGGCATCCGCTGAGTGATCAAA
>JAYVND010000309.1:0-5624 GCA_043758635.1 Bdellovibrionales bacterium | reverse complement strand
AAAGTTCCGGAATCGAATATGAAGGTTCTCAACAACTCGGAGGCTCAATTTCTTCTTACGCAGGCGAAAGCCACAAATCACAGGTTCTACCCGATTTGGGTTGTGGCACTCTTCACCGGAATGCGATCAGGAGAGCTCTTCGCACTTAGGTGGTCAGACATTGATTTTGAGACCGAGCAAATCACCGTCTCTCGGAGTTGGAGCAGCAAGAATGGTTACACACCAACGAAGAATCAAAAGACACGGATTTGTCCGATCTCGACTGAGCTCATGACTTTTCTTAAGCAACTTAAGATAAAGCGCGGCGGCGAAATCTCTGTCCTTCCGAATCTCGAGGAATGGAAGCGGGGCCAAGCAGCCCGTATCTTAAGAGACTTCTGCAAGAGTCTCGGGATCACGCCAATCCGGTTCCACGATCTTAGGGCTACGTTCATCACAAATCTCTTGGCGCGGGGAACTTCCCTTGTTCAGGTGATGGCAATCGTCGGTCACTCTGACATGGAGACCACGAATGAGTATGTTCGAAAGGCCGGGATCGAGTTGAATGGTGCCACCCAGAAATTGGGATACCTGGTGCCGGGAGAAGAGAGAGCGAAGATTCTTGAGATGGTCCGCTGACGGCAGCGGATCGATCGATCTGTAGCAAAATGTGCGTTGCTACATTTTGCTACAGATCGAATTTTAGCCGTTTGAGAATTGAATGATTATCAGGTGTTAGCAAGTGCAGAAAGGGTCGTAACCCTCTCCGCCAACTATCGCAGCTCATGCGAATTTGGATATTTAATACGTATAAATTCAGTTGATTGAATCGAAGGTAACCTCAGATCTGGATCTTCTCACTTAGCTGAGACATCACGAGGCAGATCCTTCGTGAAGAAAGTCTCTGACCATTCTCCGACCAGTCTCTGGCCATTCTCTGGCCATTCACTCTCAATACTTATGTAGAACCCCCGTAGCTTTGGATTTTTGCTGGTTCATTTATGCGGGCCGTTCTTGGTGAGCGATAATTTTCTTGAATTCGATTTGTCGAGCATGAGATTCTTTCAGTTCCTGGCCGTAACTCAAGATGGGATCATTCATCGACACAACCTCAGTGATGCCGCAATTACGAGTGGGAATTGTGGGCGGCGGCCCGGCGGGGTTGACTGCCGCCTATTATTTGAGTCGTCACGGTGTCAGTGTCACAGTGTTTGAGGCAGATCCTATCAATGTTGGAGGGATCAGCCGGACGATCGAATTCAAGGGTTTTCACATTGATATCGGCGGGCACCGCTTTTTCTCGAAGTCCAAACTGATAGAAGATCTTTGGACTGAAATGCTTCCGAATGATTTTTTGGTTCGCGATCGGTCCTCTAAAATTTACTTTGATAAAAAGTTTTTTTCCTATCCGCTCAAACCGTTCGAGGTCTTGTCAAAACTGGGTCCATTGGAAGCGGTGAAGTGCATCGGATCTTTTTTGATCGCAAGCCTTTTTCCGATTCGTGATCCGAAGACCTTCAAGGACTGGGTTACGAACCATTTTGGAGCCCGACTTTTTCGAATGTTCTTTGAAAGCTACACAGAAAAAGTATGGGGGCGAAAGACCGATCAGATTTCTGCTGACTGGGCTGCGCAACGCATTCACGGTCTTTCGATCTGGTCGATCGCGCGTTCGATGTTGCCAGATATAAATCCGTCCCGTCATAAAATCGTCAAATCTTTGCTCACTACATTCCGTTATCCCCGAAAGGGACCTGGAATGCTCTGGAAAGAATGTGCTGCGAAGATTGAGGTTGCAGGGGGGCACGTTTGCATGGGTCAACGGATTGTCGAGATCCGTGTAGACGAGTCAGCTTATTTGATTTCGTTGGTTGCGCAAGATCAAACCAATCCTAGCGATAAACGGCGATTTGAATTCGATCACGTGATCACTTCGGCTCCAATGGCTGAAACGGTACGACAGCTGCAGCCTCACGCTGACGACGAAACGCTGTCGGCAGCCGCGACATTGCGGTATCGGAACTTCATCACAGTTGGGGTGATATTAAAGGATCGCGGAAGGCTCCCCGAGAATTGGATCTATATTCATGAACCAGCAGTGTTGGTTGGGCGGATTCAAAATTTTAAAAGCTGGTCACCTGAGATGGTGCCAGACCCAGCACTTACTTGTTTCGGACTTGAATATTTTTGCGACCAAGATGATTCATTTTGGGCACGCAAGGATGACGATCTCAAGGCGCTTGGCATTCGCGAACTTGTTGAGCTTGGTTTATGCGAACCTCTCGACGTTCTTGATGCGGTTGTCATCCGCCAGCCGAAGGCTTATCCGGTGTACGATAACAACTATCGAGCCACGGTCGAAACGATTCGGCGTGGAATTTCTCTGAGGACGAATCGCCTTCAAATGGTCGGGCGCAATGGCATGCATAAGTATGACAATCAAGATCACGCTATGATGACCGGTTACTTGGCGGCGCAGAATATCTTGGCCGGTCACGAGCTTTATGATCTCTGGAGAGTCAATCAAGACGCCGAGTATCTTGAAGAGCACACTTCGAACGTCGGCAAAGTTGAAGAAATCATCCATGCGACTCGATAGAAATGATCTGTTTATCTTACCTATCTGGTGCATGGCTTGTTTGTCTTTCGTCGGTAGCGCATGCCACATTTTCTTGCAGTTTAAAATTCATCTCGACCTGAAAGAATCTTATTTCTTTTTGCTTTCGCTGCTGACGTTCCTTGCGACATCGGTCATTTGGTTGCGGCGAAATCGAACTTTGCCACTCGATTTTGAGACGAGCCTGTGGTTTGGGCTTCTTTTTTTTTCGGCCTTTGGCTACGGGCTATTGAGGTCGCAAAATTATAGTTTTTGGTTGGACGAATGGATTAGCTATCGCCTGAAATGCGATACCATTGGGCCGGTCCATTGCGGGATTGAGAATCATCAACCGCCCGCATTTTATGCCTTAGTGGTCCTCGTGAAGGCCATATTCCCGCCCAACGCCCTGCTATTCCGACTCCCAATTTGTCTCGCTGGCGCTTGGAGCGCCGGTCTCGTCTTTTTGCTGGCAAGCCGCAAATCTGTGCCGCGGTGGTTTGCGATGCTTTTCGCGGTTGTTTTTTTTTGCATCCCGTGATCTTGCAATACTGCTTTGAATTTCGACCGTACATACTTGCGGTCACTCTTTTGCTGTGCTTCTTGAATTTTTTTGAACAAGCGATAAATTCGGATAAAGAAGCGAATGCAGACGAGTCTGTACGCACCGCCGTCGGCCTTTGTGGCCTGGCACTTATTTTGGAGTTGCTCACCCTTGGTATGCAGCCTCTGCTCATTGCACTCTCTGCACTGATCGGAGTTTACGCTCTTGATCGACGCTCCCGGAGCCTGGTTCTCACCATAGGCGCCTCTTTAATTTTTTACTTTCCGTTCGGATATTTCGTATTCCAGGATGCGCCCAAAGTTTTTCGTTCAGCCCAAAATCTCAAGCTTTCGGCACTCTTTGAAAAAGAGAATGTTTATGCAATCGTACAAACATTCTTTTGGCTGCGACCCTGGAGTTATTTGGTAGTGCTCGGGTGTTTGGGCGGCCTGTTCGGTTTCGCCAGACGTCGCGGCCGCGCAGTTACTAAGCTTGATATCGCTCTGAGTTTTTTAGTTGGGGGATTTCTTATCTCCGTTGGACCGTTCTACTACAGCTTCGTTCGATTTTGGGAGATGCAGGCAAGGTACGTCATTTTGGGTTTTCCACTTCTCGCCGCTGCCTGCATTGTATTTATCGAATTTGAATTCCGAAATCAGATCCTAGGAGTGCAGGCGTCAAAACGTCGAATGATTTTTCTGATCGCGATTTTGATTGTGACTTCAAGTCAATGCCTGGAGCCGCTCGAATGGTATCGAGCAGACTATCGGTCGATTTATCAAGAGCTAAATGTCAGAATGTCGGAGCACGACCGAATGGTGCTATTCCAAAACCCCCAGTGTGACCAATGGGGTTCCGTTAGTGCTATTTCGGGTGAGTTTTACCTCCGGCCAGATATCGTAAAAGTAAATACCGGTGATTTAACTCAGCTTCTCAAGATACAGAACCAAAACGTCCGGTCGCTCTACGTGGTTTACGAATTCAAGGATCGAGCCGCTCCAGCACGTAGGTTTCCTCCTCAACCAGGAGTTGAACTCATTGCCTCGCTTCCCGATGCGTCGATCTATCGAGTTGAACTCAATCGAATCGCAGCCCCCCTGTTTCTGGAAAGGTGGGCGCACTATTTCAGTGAGATCAACGCTGAAAAAGGATCGCCAATGGCGCAATATTTAAATTTGGTCGGGCAGATTTTGAGCGGAAACATCTCGAAGAACGAAGCTAAAATAAGTCTGCATGATTTATCGAAATGCGTGATTGATGCAGACCTCGAAGCAATGCTCTGACCCACGATGGAATAAATCCGAGCTTGCAAAGTCGGTCGCTTATGGTGCGATTGAGTACTTCGCAAAAGCCAAGTGCTTAACGAAGGTTCGAACCTCGTCAGGCGAAGTAACGGATGAGATCCCCCGTGAGTGCCTTAAGAGCATCGAGATCACGACCGACGTTCGTCACATCAAAAACTGGCAGGTCGATTTGCTGACCATCTTTCTGGAGTCGAAAGCCCTTGCGCTTCGAAACTCGTCCAATTGGAATGAGCTCGGGGCTGCGTTGAAGCAAGCTCTCGTTTTTTTCGGGAATCGCCACGAGCGTTTGAAAGTCGCCGTGGTCGCTCATCCATATCATCGGCGCAGGGACACGATTTCGACGGCAGAACGCCAATGCTTTTGGATGGATGAGCTTTTTATTCCATGCGAGTTCAAAACCAATATTGTTGAGGGTTGCGAGAATCGCAAGGGCGCAAGCGATCCCGTCGCTGGTGTCGATAGCACCTCTCAGGTGCGGGCGAATCGCAGCGATCACTTGCGGCTGGGGCGCAGGTCGAAAGAATCTTTCGGGCATTTCGTCATTCGCAAGCCCAAGCAGAATTTTGTAAGCTAGCGTCGGCCCGATTCCAGTTTGACCACGGCCTTGAATGGCGATGATGTCTCCCGCTCGCATGGGAATTCGCATGAGCGGCTGCTGTCGACACTCTCCAAAAATTGTCGAGCCAAGGACAGAGTCATGGGATGAACCGGAGTCTCCGCCGAGCAGAGGAAGTCCAACTTTTTTCAGCGCTGCTTTAGCGCCGCGATAAAATTCTCTTTTCTCAGCTGTTTGAGTCCCAAATCCCCATTGTGTTGACAGCAGGAGACCCAATCCGTTGGCGCCCGAGGCCGAAAGATCAGAGACCGAAGACATCACGCACATCCAGCCCCAAGTAAATGGCTCTTCATACAGTTTGAAGGAAATCTCATCCGCGATGGCGTCGGTGCTGGTCACAAGATAACGATCTTTTGCGAGCTTTAAGATCTCGGTGTCAGATTCGAAAATTGAGTTGATCTGTTTTGACGATTTCGGAAAACCTTTTATTAGAGAGGTCAACTCAGCACGTTCGCGCAAAGGGTCGGGTTTACGAGTCATCTTTGTGGCCCGGAGTCTATTAGCTCTCGATGATAGTCATTCATTTTCAATCCAAAACCTTTCTCGAGCGCCAGCCGATCAGTTGTGGCCCGGATGCGGCCTGGA
>JAYVND010000308.1:0-1723 GCA_043758635.1 Bdellovibrionales bacterium | reverse complement strand
AGACTTGGCGCGAGTTGCGCGAAAACGACGTCATCGTGATTCAAGACCGTCTCAACATAGTTCTGCAAACTCGCGGGATCTCCCAGCAGAAATTCCAGATAAGTCATGAAGTCAGTGTGCATTTTAGACTGAAGTGCATGTCCCATGCGGTTCGTGAACGCAGTCCACTCAGCAATGGACGTGAGGTCGTACCGTCGACGAATCTCGGAATTTGCCTTAAAAGAATTGTCAGTTGTGCCCGCGACATGTATGCCCGCGAGAAAGTCCACGTTCTCGATGATCTGACTTACATCTTGAAATGTATATGGCTTTCCATCGAACCCCGAAGTATTGAAATTTGTGACGAACTGATTGAGAAAAATCTCACCTGCTGCATCCTTCGGCTCCATCACTAAACTCAAGTTTACTTTGCTCGCTCCATCCACTGTGTACGAGTAAGACCGCGTCAGATGCTTCACCTGACCGTCGACCGGATCTATGATTTTCGATTTAATATCAGCAAGGAGCTGATCTTGAGAGAACGAAGCGAATTGATCTCCAATATGAACGTAGCGCATACCCGATACCGAAGTTGATTCGTGAACTGACTTCGCCATTGCATGAACAGAGATCAATGAAACCAAGCCAAGAAATGAGAATGCCGACAGACGGACAAATGCATGAAACAAAGAAATTTGATTTCTCACTGATTTCCTCTATGACAAAAAATTGATATTCCAACTGTGGAAGTGTCATCAGTGAGCGTGCAATTGCCAAACGAAAACCCAAACCTCCACGCGGTTAATTTGTTGCGTTAGGCTCTGAGAAACGAAGAACTCTCCACATGTGCTCGAATAACCTGCGCATATGACCTGCTCATATAACCTGCGCAGTTTTCAGCGCACAACGTAGTGCTGGAGCATTCCGATCAATTCATCACGGTGAACTGGTTTTGATAGGAAATCCGTAAAGCCGGAATCCGCAGCGCGCTCTCGCTCTTCGATCATTGCGTGTGCGGTCAACGCAATGATTGGAACCGTGTAGCCTTTAAATCGAAGCGTCTGAGTTGCCTGATGGCCGTCCATCCGTGGCATTTGAACGTCCATTAAGACAACCTCATACGACCCTGTGAGTGCCGCGTTCATTCCTTCAAAACCATCTGACGCCAATTCAACGACGGCGCCTGCTTTGCCGAGCATCATTTTAAACAACATTTGGTTATCCGGCGAATCGTCGACCACTAGGACCCGTAGCCCTTCGAGTGCGCGAGTCGCTAACTGGGCTGCGGGTTTAGGTTTTTCATCGTACCCAAGCGCGCGACTGCTATCCACCAGAATCGCCGTCGAAGGGACATCCACCGCAATTGTAGCGACGAAGACGCTGCCTTGACCAACGGTACTTTTCTCGAGCAAGAACTCCCCGCCGAGCGCTTCCGAGAGCTTTCGAGTCAGGACAAGCCCCAAGCCCGTTCCACCGAATCTGCGGGTCGTCGAAATATCCGCCTGGTGAAATGCCTGAAATAACTTTTCGGCTTGCTCCCTTGTGATCCCGGCCCCAGTGTCACTCACTCGAAACGTGATCTTTTTTGTGCCACTCATTTCATCAAACATCACCGTAAGTTGCACGCGTCCTTGGTCAGTAAACTTAATTGCATTACCAACAATGTTGGTTAATATTTGACGAATCCTTGTTGGATCCGAATTGATTGCGGACGGGATGAGAGTTGGAACACGAAGCTTGAACT
>JAYVND010000307.1:0-1723 GCA_043758635.1 Bdellovibrionales bacterium | reverse complement strand
GCGAGCCTTCTGGTCTTCCATTTTTTTTGGCGTTTAATAGGTAAAAATAAGATGAAACAGCATAGCCAAAAGACAAAGTTCTCATTCGGAGGTTCATCTTTTCGCTCGGAGACGTGAAATTCCCGATTTCGCCGTGATTGCGCGATCAACAATCCCAAACGACTCTTCATTTTTGCTGCTTGGAATCTCCTGGTTTTTTCAAAGCGTAGCTCGTACTCCGGCCACTCTCGGGGTTTTTGATTAAGACGCTTTGTTTAATCAGCTCCTCAATATCTCGAGATGCTGTGTCTTGAGAGCATTTGGAAAGGAGTGCCCATTTCGAAGAAGTCAGTTTACCCTCAAAGCCGTCGAGTAGTCGATTTAGCATCGATCGCTGTCTATTATTGAACTCAAGGCCAGCGTAGAATTCCCAAAACAAATTTTTCTCGCGAACCGCATCGAAAATCGTTTCTGACTTCTTGATGGCGCGATCGAGGCAACCTAAAAACCATTCAAGCCACGCGGTGACGTCAAGATCAGCTTTTTGAGTTTTCTCTAGAATCTCGTAATAGGCCTTCCGATCTCGACAAATCTGACCGGACATGCTGTAAAATCGTTGTGAGCTATTTTCTGATCGGGCTAATGCCATGTCCGTGATTGCACGCGCGATGCGACCATTGCCGTCATCAAACGGGTGAAGCGTAATGAACCAAAGGTGGGCATGGGCGGCTTTCAAAACTGGATCGATGAACGTCTCTGTATTGAACCACGCCAAAAATGCTTTCATTTCAATTTTGAGCCGGTCGGCTGGCGGCGCTTGGAAGTGAACACGCTGTCTTCCGATTGCTCCGGACACAACTTGCATGGGGCCTGATCGATCATCACGCCAGATTCCCGCACGAATTCGCACTGTTCCGCTTCTACCAGTTGGAAAAAGTGCTGCATGCCAGCCAAACAAACGCTCACTGGTGAGCGGCACCTCGGCCTTCTGAGTGGCATCTAACATCACCTCGACAATGCCTTCGACGTCACGCTCGGGTGTAGGGAGCCCGGTGACATCAAGGCCAAGCCGACGCGAAATCGAAGATCTGACTTTCGAGTGCTCTAGGCTTTCACCTTCAATCTGACTCGATTTGACGACGTCTTCGGTCAGCGTCGTGAGTGATGCCTCGGTCTGGAACTGAAAGCCGAGACCTTCCATCCTTCCAAGCAGGCGACCTTGATTGTGGCGAACTTGAGCGAGCTCAGAAGTAATCCGAAGCTGATCCCAGGTAAATTCAGGCCATTTCTTTCTGTCGTAGATATACTTCATACGCGCCTAATCTCCGATGTCTTGCGGAGATTTTGGCTCATAAACTCCGCAGAGTCGAGCCTTATCTCCGCAATCTAGCGGATAAAAGCGAGATGCCTCGAGATCGTGAATTCATGAAAGCTGAGAAATCGCCGGCGAAGCGGAGATTCAAAGAGCTGCAACGCGAAATGAAGATGGGCCACCTCACCAATCGACGACTGGCCGCTTGCGATAAGGCAAATAAGTAATTTCGGGATGGCCTCCGCTCCAGAAATTCGCTGAAGTGTCGCATGGCAATCCACTTAGCAAGGAATAACAAAGGTTATCGATCTCAAGAGCTTTGATGAAGCAGGCTTTCATTCGGAATGTTGTTTTGAGACCAGAACGACCTGAATCCTTTACATTATATTCCCGGGCATTGTCGTTTTTGGGTGAGTAAAATTGCCGCCACGG
>JAYVND010000306.1:0-1723 GCA_043758635.1 Bdellovibrionales bacterium | reverse complement strand
CCGAAGTTCGGCGGTGGAAGTTCAAATTGGTATGGCCGCGACCTTGAAGAGTTTTCCAGCCTGAAAAGCGCATCTGAAAGGTCGCAAATATCAACCGTTGAAAAAGTTAAACATGGTCTCGAAAAAGAGAACATTATACCGCGTAGTTTGGTTTACACGAAGCTACTCGAAGATATCGAGTTGGAACTTTCAGGTAAAATTGTTTCTGATCCGTACGCGGAAGGAAGCTGGCTAGCCGGACAACTTTGGGTTCTCGGTCAAAGTTGCGGCCACGATAAGATTATTGACGAGATTGTCAAAATC
This sequence comes from Bdellovibrionales bacterium, assembly GCA_043758635.1. Lineage (GTDB taxonomy): Bacteria > Bdellovibrionota > Bdellovibrionia > Bdellovibrionales > JAMPXM01 > JAYVND01. The sequence goes on along the minus strand of JAYVND010000306.1, from coordinate 1,420 downwards.
GCGCTCTCTGGCGCACGGAAAACAAACTCGACGGAATTCATGAACGAAGTTCGAAATCGAGTCTTAGAATAATCGAGATTAGTGGTGCACTGGAACTGAGGGGCCGCCTGGTTGAATGTCAATCACGCCACTAAAGCAGTGTATGGCGCAAACCAAGGCATTGAGGGCTCGTTTGGTTTTATCGTTTGCGAGAGGAAGGACTAATGTCTCACTCGGCTCTTAATCAGTGCGGTCACCGCACTCCCAGATCTGTACGGCAAACTATCTGGGAACTGCGAAATTTGACTCTGGCAAACTGGATTTTTCTAAAGTGCAGAACCAGTTCATAGAAAAAATTAGCCGCTGATCCGTATTTCTTCTAAGCTCCCAGAGCTTGGTTGCGTAAAAGCAAGAAGTGGCGTCGCCGATTATTAACAGGCCTTTCGAACTTCTCGCCCTGGCAAGATCTCTAAAAACTGCGTTTTTTGTCCGGACCTCAATCGAAGCTCACGTTCCGAACGAGATTGTTGGCAGCAACTTTCTATGTTTTCGGGCCTGAGCGTAGTCCCGAATGAACGTGTAATCTCTCGACAACCCGGCATCGACTAGGAGCAATTTAAATTAGAGCCCCAGTTGTTTTCGATATTTGAAAAAACTGCGGCGCTTGAAGCCGGTACGTCGCTCGAATTCCCTGACTTGATCCGCGACCCTTAGATTCGAGGAGGTCAGCTTTTTGATAACGGCAAGTGGCGGCTCTTTCGATGTCGATATCACTGAGTTGGTGACTACAGCCAACGACTCCCAAGAATCGGGATGATGAACCGCGATTTCGTAAGCTTTCTGAAGGTTTCGGTAACTGATCGTCCTATATGTGTCCTCATTTAAATTCTGGAGTAGGCCATTCAACACTAAGCTTGCAATCTTCTGATCGGGGAATCGGCGAGAATTACTTGCAGCAACTCGAAGAAACTGACGCGTTTCTTCAAGTGATGGATCAATCTTGATGTCGAGACTTCGATTCTTCACCGCATCGGCATGGGGGCCATGAGGGAAAGCGTTGACTGCTAAAATTATTTTTCCCGTAAAGACAAATTCCTCCACCGCTGTTCGATCAGTCGTTGATGTCCACCGAACTACCCGTCCCCGTCCTGGCTGTTCCCAAGTTGCTGACTTGAGCAGCGCCATTGCGAGTGGGCTTCCAAGCAGTCCAGCCGTATCGTCGGCGAGTATCAACTTCGAAGAATTCTCGAACAGATAATTGAAAAATCCCAACGGCGTCGTAAAGGCACCGAGCACCGCTGGCTTGATATCAAGTTCACTGAGAGCTTCATAAATTGATGTCGTCTTACCAACGCCGGCGCGCCCCTCAACGAGGAGCAAATGAAAATGCTGGCTCTTCATGATGGTTTTGACTTGAGCTTTTATTTTTTCGACGAATGTC
>JAYVND010000305.1:0-5639 GCA_043758635.1 Bdellovibrionales bacterium | reverse complement strand
GGGCGATTCGGGCGAGCTACCACGGCACAAAGCCAATTGATTTCACGACTCAACAAAAATTATATAAATCGATCTACATCGATTTATCGGAGACCGCCAACTACACGGCTATCGACACGGCATTTTCAATCTCGGTCGCGACTCTCTTCGCACAGCTCGTAGATATCAAAGATGCCGAAGGTAAAGATTCAATGCCGGATTACGACACCATCTCGGTCGACGTGATCGGCATGCTTGATATGGCACACCGGGACGGAAGCCTCAAAGGTGTCGTTGCTAAAGATCTCGATCGCTTTATCATCAAAGACGAAGCCGTGGTGCGCGGCCTTGAGCGTTTTTTGAAATATGACAAAAAAATCTTCATCGTGACGAATTCAGATTTTTATTACACCAAACTTTTGCTCGACTACGCGATCAATCCATTTTTGAAAAATGGACAAACTTGGATGGATCTCTTCGAGATTGTTGTGACGAATGCGCAGAAGCCACGCTTCTTCTTTGATAACCTTCGATTTTTGAAAATCAATCCCGCAGACGGCACGATGACCAATTATGATGAGCCGCTCAAGCGCGGAATTTACCAAGCAGGTTCGGCCGATAAATTCGCTCGCGACCTCGGCATCGAAGGCGACGACGTTCTCTATATCGGCGACCATATCTACGGCGATATCTTGCGATTGAAAAAAGACTGCAACTGGCGCACGGCCCTCGTGGTGGAAGAGCTGCAAGAGGAGATCGAGAACTACAAAATGGCGCAACCTTGCTCAGAAGAGATTGAAAGCTTGATGAAGAAAAAAGAACCACTCGAACGAGCATTGGTTGAGATCATTTCAACCAAGATCGAAACGGGTGTGGAAGCAACTGATAGTCGTGTCCAGGAGCTTCAGTCACAGATTACCGATATTGATAAGCAAATTAGTCAGCTCATTAAAAAGCAGCAATCCGTGTTCAATCCATTTTGGGGAGAGATCATGCGCGCTGGAAATGAAGAGAGTTATTTTGCGAACCAAGTCGATCGCTTTGCCTGCATTTATATGCCGGTGCTGAGTGACCTGTTGGCTTGTTCTCCGCGGACTTATTTCCGAGCGGCTCGTCGGCCGCTCGCGCATGAAATTTCGCTCGGCTTTAGCTAAGCCAGAGTTTGAGCCAGAGTTTGAGCCAGCATCTGGCTTGAAGTTTGAGGTCGGCATTTTAAGATAGGAGAGCTGGCGCAATTGTCAGCTCGTTTTTTGCCCGCAACCGAGTCGTCGCACGTTTAAAAAAGTAATTTACTTTCCGGCTCTATTGTCGCTGCCGCCGCCGTCTTCCATGGTGCGCGTGTCAGGGTCGGTGCGCGTGGGAAGTCCACGCGAATTCATAGGCCCAGGCGCAGCCATGCGAAACTTGTCGTTTTTATCACCCGTCGCATCGGCCTGCTGATTTGGGTACGCCGTCATCAATAGAAAATCATTGTCGATTTTATTCTGCTGCATGATCGCGGTGAAATGTGTGCGGTAAAGATCTTCGTGATTTTTCTCTTGGTGACTCTTGGCAGACTTACGGTTCCTCGCGTACTGCTCGCGACCTGAGCGGAGAATTTCGCAGCCAAGTGCTGAAGTTCCTTGTTCATCGCGCTCGTGTCCCACGCAAGGAGGATCGACTAAAAATTCATCTGAAGGATTGAGCGCCAGAGGCGTGCTCGTGATCGAGAAAAACTTTTTACCGCCCAGGAGATTCTCCACTCGATTGAGTGGATTTTCTTTAAGTAAGTGCGAGCTGAATACGCCCGCAGTATAAAAAAGCACTCGTTTTCCCGAGGCCTTAGCAGCATGAAGTGCATCAATCAAGGTGGCTTGCGTGTCGGTGTTGCTCTGGACTTTTAACACCTGAGCCACTGGAATTCCTGTCAAATCAAGATCCGGCATCTCACCTTCTTCAAGTACGACATCGAATGGGCGCCCTTGAGCTGCAGCTGCTTGCAAAAAACCGCGAACAATTTCGCGCTGCCATTCCGGTTGCGGAGGAACTCCAAAAACCACCAGCTTTTCTTGTTCGATTGGAGCGTAAAAATGGCGGTAAACCGTTGCGCCAATTTCAGCGGCCGACTTGAAGTACGAAGGCTTCATAATCGGTATTGGCTCGGGATTGGAATGCTCGCGCATCATTCCGAGGAGCGCGATGATGGTCACCAAGAAAACGACGCCAGTGTAGAGCCAGAGAAAACGATCTTTCATGCGCATGGTCGTAACTAAATCTCCAAGGTGGGTCAAGGAAGGACATGGAAGTGCGCCTCACGGCATTTGCAGGCGGTTTGTTCAGCCGATTGAGGCGGACTCATATCGAACGGGCAGGATCTTCGTTGAGTTACACGTGGGTCACGCATTTTTGAATTCAAAATTCGTTGAACGACAAGAGGATCTAAGTTAGTTTGTCGCCTGAATCTAGGACTTGATCCCCAGCGACAGGTACCTCACATGACACGACTCCCGCACTCGCCTGGTCTTTCACCGGGTGTCGAAACTGAATCGACTTGGTCGACGCTTTCGGCAGACACTCCAAAATTTCTGATCATCGGTGACGGCCGCGTCGCTCGACATTTCGCACATTATTTTTCACTCGAAAACTTTGCATTTGAAACCTGGTCTCGCAAGAAATGTCTAGGCGAACTGGTCGAGCAAATCTCTCGTTGCAGTCATGTACTTGTTCTCATTAGCGACCGCGCCATTGACGCTTTCTACCAAGAGGCGCAGTCATTGGCTCGGCCGCTCAGTGGTAAAACCGTTGTTCATTTTTCTGGATCACACCGAAGTGCTTGGATTCGGGGCGCCCACCCACTCATGACATTCGCTGACGACCTCTATTCCCTCGAAACGTATCGACAGATCCCATTCGTAATCGACCAAGGAGAAAGTCTTAGCAAACTTTTGCCGGGATTGCGAAATCCGAGCCACGAAATGCTTGGTGAACTCAAGCCTCTTTATCACGCTCTTTGCGTGATAAGCGGGAATTTTACGACAATGCTTTGGGAGAAGGTCTTCGCTGATTTTGAAAATAAACTTAAGCTCCCACGCGAAGTGCTGATGCCATTTCTGAAGCAAACGATCCTGAATCTTATCCATTCCTCCCAGGGTATTTCAAATCTTACCGGGCCGCTGGTAAGAGCGGATCGAGTGACGATCGCTTCCCACCTACACGTGCTCGAGGGCGATGCCTTCCATGGTGTTTATGAAGCATTTTGCAAAGCCTATGAAACTCAAAAAAATTCGGCTGATTTAATTTTAGAACCTGCGACACGTGCGGCGTCGAACAAAGGACTTACGCAATGAAAAGCAAACTCGATTTTTTTAAAATGAAAAGTGCCGGCGAGCGCATTTCGATGGTGACGTGCTACGATTCGACGTCCGCGCGCATCGTTGCCGCTTCGAATGTTGATTGCATTCTCGTCGGAGATAGTCTCGCGATGACGATGCACGGACAAGAGACGACGCTTGAAGCAACGCCCGAACTGATGGCACAGCATGTGGCTGCGGTTCGCAAAGGCGCGCCTGAGAAATTTATTGTCGGCGACATGCCCTTTCTCGCACATCGCGGAAGCTTGGACCGCACAATGGATGCCATTCGCATCATCATGAAGGCCGGAGCTCAAGCTGTGAAAATTGAAGGCATTGAAGGTGCTGAAGATGTGATTCGTCATATTGTGGATTCAGGAGTTCCGGTGATGGGGCACCTCGGACTTACCCCGCAGTCGATTCACGAATTTGGCGGCTTCAAGGTTCAAGGCAAGCAGGCCGACGCGAAAGAGATTCTTTTGAACCAAGCCGAGCGCTTACAGACCTGCGGTGCATTTGCGCTTGTCTTTGAATGTATTCCTGCAGAGGTTGCAAAGCATGTGACAGATCGATTGAGGATTCCAACCATCGGTATTGGTGCCGGTGCGGGCTGCTCAGGCCAAGTTCTGGTGATGCAAGATCTCTTAGGCCTCAATATTCAATTTGCACCCCGCTTTGTCCGCAAATATCTCGAAGGCTTTGCACTGTTAAAAGAAGCTTTCGATCACTTTGACCGGGACGTGAAATCGGGCGAGTTCCCGAGTGAGAAAGAGAGCTACACGTGAGCTTTGACCACAGAACTCAATTCGGTTCGCCTTTGCGTGGCTCTAGTCCTGTTGTTATCGTAGATATAAATGAGTTTATGCGCTTGCGTGATCTGATTCTCGCACAGGGACAGAGCATCGGTTTCGTTCCCACGATGGGAGCACTTCACTCGGGCCACGCTTCGCTGCTGCGTAGAGCTCGTGCGGAGAACGACGTTACTGTTTTGTCGATCTATGTGAATCCCACGCAATTCGACAACCCAGAAGATCTCAACAAATACCCATCAACACTGGATCAAGACAAGATCATTGCGGAGGCCGAGAAAGTTGATTACATTTTGCTTCCGACTTATCCACAGATCTACGCCGACAAGTTTCGCTACAAGCTGAGCGAAAACGAAATGAGTTTAAAACTCTGTGGTGCACATCGCCCTGGTCATTTTGACGGTGTGCTCACGGTCGTGATGAAGCTTTTCAACATTGTGGGCCCAACACGAGCGTACCTCGGAGAAAAAGATCAGCAACAGCTGCAACTCATTCGCGGCATGGTTGACTCGTTTTTCTTATCGGTCAAAATTGTTGCTTGTCCAACAGTCCGCGAGAACGATGGTTTAGCAATGAGTTCGCGCAATGTGCGACTCACAAATGAAGAGCGCGACCACGCACCGGCTTTTTTTCAAGTTCTAACAACTGCAATGTCGGCGGCCGAAGCTCGTCAACTCCTGGAGGCGTCTCACTTCGACGTCGATTACGTTGAAGATATTGATGAGCGACGTTACGGCGCAATTCGTTTGGGCGCGGTTCGCCTCATTGATAATGTCCCTGTGCCTGCCTCAACGAGCACTCTTGCGAGCCTCCGTAATTCGTTGCCATTGCCATCCGCACCGCAATCGGCGCCGCAGCTCGCGACCGAACAGCCGGCTGGAGTTCCGCAATGAAAATACTTTTTGCACTCACGGGCTCGATTGCGTGTTTCAAAGCCTGCGCCTTGTTGTCAAAGCTGGTTCAAGCCGGCTTTGACCTCGAAGTCATCGCAACTAAAGGGGCCCTTGAGTTTGTGGGTCGCGCCACTCTCGAAGGCCTGACTGGCAAAGCGGTGCACACCGAGACTTTTGAAGTCGGTCACTACATGTCACATATTCACTTGGCGAAGTGGGCTGATCTGACTTTGATTTATCCGGCATCGGCGAACTCGATCAATAAATTTGCGCATGGACTCGGCGACGATCTCCTTTCGACAACTTTGCTCGCGCACGCTATCCAAACCCAAGATCAAACCCGAAGCCAGAACCGGCGCCAATATGAAGGCCAAAACCACAGCCAAAAACAAGGGCAGGCGATTTGGATTTCGCCAGCGATGAACTCTAAAATGTACGCACATCCCGCGACCCAAGAATCCCTTAAAATCCTAGCGTCTTGGGGCTGCCGGATTTTAGACACCGATGCAGGCCAACTCGCCTGCGGCGATGTCGGTGAGGGTCGATTGCTTGAGCCAGAATTCGTGTTTCAAGAAATTCAAAATCATTTTTTGAATTTCAAGATGTCTGCGAGTGGAGCCTCAAGAACA
>JAYVND010000304.1:0-1727 GCA_043758635.1 Bdellovibrionales bacterium | reverse complement strand
TTCTACTTATTGTGTATGTTCGAGGGGTTATCTTTAGGGCTGGATTACTGATCAAAAAAATTGGGGTGACCGACCCAATTGTCAGTCATTTCAAGCCCTTAAGCGGAAAATATATCCGCGATAGACTAAGAGTGGCAAGTACTAATGTGAAATATCCTGTATTGTTCTCATAAAACCTGTGTATTTGTGTAGCTAGGCCCATTCCTAGCTACATTATGCATTGAGCCTTTCAACTCACTTATATTTGTCCGCTAAACTTCGGAAACCTGGTTAGGTTAAAGTTGATACCATTTTTACTTCCTTCTTTGCTTACTTGTGAAAATCCCAAGTTCTGTGTTGCGCCTGAAACGTCAATTCCTGCAAGCCTGATATATCTCGTCATCACTTTTTCCTCAGTCCATCCGCAAATCTTTTTAACAATCGGTGAAGGGACTCCGGCATTCAGGAGGTGCGTTGCAAAACACGCTCTGAGAGCATGAAAATTGACCGATGTGATTCCTATCTGCTCACAAAACTCACGTAGAAATTTTGCGGCCTCGCCATTTGCCCAACGACTCAATCTTGGCAGCACATGCTTCGCACCATCAGGATTTTCCATTGATCGTGACTTCAGATCCAAAAAAAGTTTTTCAAGATCTTCATTAATTGGAACCTTCCGCCAGTATCCCGCTTTAGTGGACTTAACAATATCAAGCCGATTATTATACGACTTTGAAACCGTGATAAGTTTGTTTTCAAAATCAATGTCACTCCACTCAAGCGCATAAAGCTCGCCAGATCGCATGCCAGTATTCAAAGCAGTAAACCAGACTGGGTACCAAACGTGATCACAGAGTTTTGCCATCTCAATTAATCTTTGAATCTCCAACATTGATAAAACCTGCGGAGGCTTTTCATCTCGAAACTTATTCAACTGTACTAATTGAGCAGGGGAGTTGAGAATTCCGATTATCTCGTTATTTTCAATTGCCCATCGATAAACAGAGTTGATTCCAGACTTTACAGCTCGGAGCCTACTCCGAGAGTATCCTTCGCCTTCCATTTCCTGAAAAACTTTTCTAACGTCGCCCGCAGTGATTTCTTGGCAATTTCTCTTTAGCCAGCTTGCAGTGAAACTTCTCATCGCTGACATAGTTTCGTACAGATAGCTCAATTGAATTGGTCTCAGGGTGGCGCTGCCCTTACGGTGTGCCATTTCAAAGCGTCCGAGAAGTTCGTCCCAGCTGATGCCTGCTCCTTCTAAATGTGCAAGCTCTGCCGAACACTCGCGAATTAGAACTTTTTCAGTCTGTTGCGCTTCTCTTAATGTTTTTAAACCACGACGTAGTTTTTGTACTCTGATGTTTGGCCGAATTTTACTTCTAAGGCCAAGCGATACTTCGTACTCTTTAACGCCGTTTACTTCTTTTTCTCGTATTGCCATTTGCTCTCTCCTTCGTATTAGAATTATCTTTTCTTACGAGATCCAGAGTTTTCAATAAGGTAATCGAGTTCTTCACGGTTATAATAAAGCCTGCCACAAAATTTTGTGGGCGACAGCTTTCCGCGAAGAACCATATGTTTTACGGCCATTTTACTGGCGCCAAGATACAGTGCTACTTCATCAGTTCTTAACCATCTTTTAATTGTCAAAGAACGCATTTTCAATTCCGACTCTTCTCGCTTTATCTCTAAGGGTAGAGAAAAGTTCGTATTTAAAGATATCATCGTAGTATCCATTTCTGGGT
>JAYVND010000303.1:0-5641 GCA_043758635.1 Bdellovibrionales bacterium | reverse complement strand
GGCCCTTCTGAACTTCCAATAGGTTGGAAGGCAAGAAGCAATGTAGATCAAATTGATCAGTGCCCGCAAGAGATTCATCGACTGTCCACTCGGCGTTTTTTGGAAACAGGAGTCTGCAGTTTAAACAAGATCCGCAGGCCTCGGTGCAGGGTCTTAATCCAAAGTGGTGCGTCAAGTTTTGCGAGGCAGCAAAGCTCCGTGCCGGCGAGGTATTCCGGATTTCTCTCATGGAAATAACGAATGTCAGGATTTTCGAGGTCTCGCTCGGTGATTGGTACCGCGTCATCCTTCAGCCGACCCATGGGTGTCGAAAAGCGCAAAACACCCTGTTCATGGAAGTAAGACTCGCCGAACTTTGCGCACGCCAAATGTGCAAGCAGGCCGTCCTCAAATTGAGGCGTCGGGCGATCGTGGCGAGGCCATGAGTTTGGAAATTTGTTTGTGAGCACGAGATAGGTTTTAAAACCTTTTGAAATCAGAAACCAGTAATACGGCTTCCCCAAATTTCTTAAAAAATCTTTGGCAATTAGCAGTGCAAATGAAACGTTGAGTTTTTTCTCGCCCCAAACTCGCCGGTCCTTAACTGTGTCGCCCGAATAGACCACACGCACCGTTTTTCCTTCGAAAAGCGAATCATAAAACTGAACAGTCGTGAATCCGAGTACTTCACCGTGGGCTTCGAGAATGATGACATGATCTTTTTTAGAAAGATCATTCTTAAATCGTTCAAAAGACGTGTCTTCGTAATAGCGGTCAAAAAGATTCCACATGCTTTGCAAATGCTCGGGTGTGACATGCTCAGAACGGATAGCTCTCGCGCGAAGTCCTTTCAGTTTGATCGGTGCCGCAACCGGTGACGGTTGGGTCGGCGGCAGTTGGACGGGCGGAGTGTTATTCGGCATTTTGTTTACCCAGCCATTCAAAAAATTGCAGCAAGTGTTCATCGTCTTTGGTGAGCATCTTTGGATTGAAGTTTGCTCCTGCGAGCGAGAGGATATCATCTTTCAAAAAACGTTGAGCGTGGTGAAGAGAGAAGGCGTGACGAAGACGATTGATCATCGGGCTAGGTCCTTTCGGAATTCCGAGCGAATAGCGCACTCGAGTCCGCCCTTGATCAAGTGGCGTGAGAGAAAGTAGAAGATAGGTTTTAATAAAACCAAGATCAGATTCTACGGTCAGTAGTGAGCCTCCATGGTTCACGATGCAAATTCGGATCGAATCGTTTGACAGCTTACGGATCAAATTGTCTCGAGCAGTTGTGCCGAGGACTTTGGCATGGATTTCGATTTTAAACTGGCTTGCCGAAATGGCGCCAATCTGAGGAGCTGTGTGAAAGGCGCGGTTGTGGATCGTCCTAAAGTGATGGACATCGTACCCGTTGCATGCAATCACGTGCCACGGACAGTCCACCTCGAGGGATCCTCCTGTGCGGAAGTAGAGATTCTTCTCGCTGAGGGTTTGAAAACTCGGACTTTCAAGATCAGCAATTGTTTCAGAACTTCGAGTTTCGCTTTCAGATGCATCACGACCAGTAGGTCTTGTATCGAGCGCAACGAAGATATTACCGTAGCGCTCCATCGCATAAAAGGTTTTGAGACGGCGGTGAGTTTCACAATATCCAGGAGCAGTAACCACGTGGCCCAGGAGATCGAATTTCCAAGCATGCAGTGGGCAGACGAGCTCTTCGCCGTCCACTTGGCCGGTTGCGAGACTGGCGCCTAAATGAGGACAGTTGAGAGAGGTGGCGCGAAGTTTTCCAGAAGCTGTTCGCAATAGAATCAAAGGTTTGACGAAATCTTTTACTTCGATGATTTGGCCCGGCTTTAAGTCTTTTGATTGCGCAACCATGCGCCACCCAGCGAGCGGTGGTAGAGTAAAGGGGATTTTCATCTATCCACGCGCGCACGATTGGCCAGCGCCAACATGTGTCCTTGAACCGACTGCGCGCTTTTCATCCAATGTGTGAGTGAAACTTCGTTCGGAAGTGGCCCCGCCATTGGGCGGAGTGCTTCTAAGCTGTAGTGCGGAACCGAAGGATAGAGGTGATGAAGCTCATGCCGGTCGAATCTCAGGAGAACGTGCTTCGAGAGAAATTCCGGGAGCAGCACGCTTCGGGTGTGAAGAAGATGCTCAATTGGGTGAAGGGGCTTCGGGGCTTTTTTCAAATCTTCAGTTTGAGTGTGAAATTCCGAATGCTGATTAAGCAGCACGATGTCAGAAGTGATGAGATACAAAAGTGTCGGAAGAACCATTCCCAAACAGTAACTCCAGCCGAAAACAGCAACGAGTAGGCCATGCACGCCGATGAGAACCCCGTAGGAAAGAGACTTTTCGGTTTTGGTCAACGCGCGAAGCAACGCGCTTGAGTTTAAATTTGTTTCAACTGGCGACCCCCAAAATTTTCCAACTATAAAATAAAGCGAGAAAAACGGAAGATGAAAACGCCACGCAAAGTCCATTGCACGTTTCAACGAGTCAGGTGCTGAATCGACTGTTGGAAATGAGAGAGATGGATCGCGGCCGTTCCAGCCAGTCCACTGGTGGTGACCCAGATGCGATTTTTTCCAAACATAATAGGGAAGTAGGCAAAATGCCGAAGCGATGAGGCCGGTTACTTCATTCGCGATGCGGTTGGGAAAAATGGCGCCATGAACGGCCGTATGTAGAATCGAAAACCAGCGCCACATCATCGCGAATGTCAAAATCGCACCAACCGCTTTGAAAATAGCCCCGTCGTGAACGAGAAGGCCAATCGCAAGCACGGAAAATGTGAACTGCGACAAAATTTGAACAGAGCCAAGCCAGAGCCGAGGATGAAGGTCCCGCGCAAGCTTTTGTACGGAGTGATATTTTGCTTTGTCCATCCACAGAAGCGTTGCGATGTGTGTGCCAAGAAGGCGGGCCCGTGGCAAGGTTCAATGTGGTGATAAGACTCAAACGGGAAGAGCTTTAGGGAAGACTTTTCAGGGCTGGCCGAGAATTGTTAGGCAGATGATAGGTGTCTAAATAGGCTTCTAGAATATTTGACGGCGAGGTGATTGGGCACTAGATTTGGCGCCAATGCGCAAAGTAAGTTTTCCTTCAGTTGGTTAGCAACAAGTTGACCTGGCCGTACCACTTTTCGGGCCGTCGTTAGATAACTGCAAGGTAACTGCTCCCTTCCTGCTATAGGAGTCTCGAATCTTAAAGCCAACCCCTCCCGTTAATGAAATCCAGCGCATTGCGACTCTAAAGAGTTTTGAGATTCTCGACACTTTACCTGAAAAAATTTTTGATAATATCACTGCACTCGCATCACAGATCTGCGGCACTCCGATCGCGTTGGTGTCTTTGCTAGATGAAACACGCCAATGGTTCAAGTCTCATCATGGCCTTGCCGCGACTGAAACTCCGAGGGAAATTTCTTTTTGCGGTCACGCAATTCTAGAGGACGACGGAATTTTTCAGGTTGAAAACTCGTTTGCGGATTCTCGTTTTGCAGACAATCCGCTCGTGACTGGTGATCCTCGCGTTATTTTTTATGCGGGAGCGCCGCTAAAGAGCTCGAGCGGAGTGAAGCTCGGAACACTGTGTGTGATCGATCATAAGCCCCACAAACTAAATCCTGCGCAAATCTCAAGCCTCATCATTTTAGCAGATCAAGTGGTCTCACTCATTGAGTTGCGTTTGGCTACAAAGCGCTTGGCCGATTCGACGCGAGCAACAAGCGATGCCGCAGAAGAGCTGAAGATGGCTTACCTGCTTCAGAAAAAATCAGAAGACGAGGCACTGGCGGCAAAAAATTATCTCGAGACCACTCTTCGCAGCATTGGTGACGGCGTGATCGCGACGTCTGCTGAGGCGGATCCTAAAATTGTATTTTTAAATACCGTGGCCGAAGAGCTAACTGGCTGGTCAATCTCTGAAGCGCGTGGAAGGCCTATTGCGGAAATCTTTCACATCATTGATGTGAAAACTCGCAAGCCGGCGTCGGACCCAGTTGTAAAGGTGATTCGCGAAGGGCACCTCCAAGGGCTAAAAAATCACACGGTGTTGATTTCAAGAGGGGGGCACGAATATATCATCGAGGACAGAGCATCACCCATTCGAAATCTAGAGGGCGAGGTGACGGGCGTCGTTTTAGTTTTCCGAGATGTGAGCGAGAGAATTGCACTCGAAGAAAAATCTCTTTTGCTGAATGCGGTGATCGAAAGTTCAAAAGATTTTATTGGCATCGCAAAGGCTGATGGTTCAACAATTTATGTAAATCCTGCGGGTCAGCATTTGGTGGGGTTGAATAATTCAAAAGCGCTCACAAGTTTTTCAATTGTCGACTATTTTGCCGACGAAGAAAAAAACCGAGTTGTGAGCGAACTGATTCCCGAAATAATCGAGACCGGTTTCTGGGATGGGCGGGTGCTATTCAAGAATTTTAAGACCGGTGAGAAAATTCCCATATCTTGGAATGCTTTCAAAATTGCCGATATTGAAACTGGGGGCGTCTCAGCCATCGCCTGCGTTTCAAAAGATCTGAGAGAAAGTGAACAGCGCGAAAAACTCGTGAATGCTCAGCAGATCAAGCTTGCAAGTTTGCTCACGCAAATGCCCGTTGCTGTCTGTCTCTTGGAAGGTCCTGAGCATCACTTCACTTTTGCTAATCCGCGCTATCTCGATCTTTTAAGTGGTCGTAAAGACATGACCGGTTTGCCAGTAGTGGACTCTATTGCTGAACTGCGTGATTCAGAACTGGTTGCGATTCTCGACCGAGTGTATGCAACTGGAAATGCTTTTTACGGCGAAGAATATCCTATTGAATTGGCTGACGCACAGGGAGTTTTGCGCCCATTCTATTTGAATTTTGCTTACGAGCCGACGCGCGATTCGCAAGGCACCATTTACGGAATTTCGGTCACGGCGACCGACGTGAGCGCATTCATTCACGCGCGAAAAAATCTCGAGGAGAAGGATCTTCGACTTTCACTTGCACTCCACGCCGGCAACATTGGTACCTGGGATTTGGATCCTACAACGTATGATGTACTTTGGTCTCCGCGAGGAGCAGAGATTTTTGGGTTCGGTGGTCAGCTGAGAGTGACATTCGACGAGCTGATCAGCCGAATTCATCCTGATGACCGTGGACCGGTTTCCGACGCCGTGACCAGCGCGATGAGCCCCGAAGGCGATGGTCGTTACGAAATTGAATATCGAATTTTGATGGATCACGGACAGCTGCGAAATATCTCGGCGAGTGGTCAGACTATTTTCGATGTGAGCTCTGCCGTGCGCGAACCACTGACATTCGCTGGTACCGTGATCGACACGACGGACGCCACTCATGCGAAAATCGAAATTCTAAACGCGAAGAATTTAGCGGAAGCGGCAAATTCTGCGAAAAGTGCGTTTCTGGCAAATATGAGTCACGAAATTCGCTCGCCGCTTGGCTCGATCATGGGATTCTCGGACCTGCTCAAAGCAACTGATCTCTCGAGGGCCGACATCACTCAATATATTTCAGTGATCGACCGAAATTCGCATCATCTTTTGCGAATCATCGATGACATTTTAGATTTAGCGAAAGTCGAAGCCGGTAAGATGCTAATTGAGCACATCGACTTTTCGCTCCAGGAACTTTTGGCTGACTTTTCATCACTCATGGGATTCC
>JAYVND010000302.1:0-5643 GCA_043758635.1 Bdellovibrionales bacterium | reverse complement strand
CGCCGGAATGTGGAAAACTGAAACTTATCCACAATAAATCTAGAACCGCAGCCCAAAAACTTTGGATTTTCTCTACCAAATTAGCGAACAGCCCCTATCTTATTCAGAGTGCCCTTGTAACCGGTCACCATGCCCAACAAGGTGCGACTGAGAATACGATTTCCAAGATGAAAATAAAGGCGATCGAAGTACTCTTGCATCTGTGTCCCTGGCGAAGTCGGTGTGCCAGGCGAAGTCGACGTGTCTGCGGACGAGGTTGAGACACCCTTGATGACAAATTCTGTGTCACTAAAAGTATCATTGTTCGTTTTCTCGTCACCGTAGTAGTCGTCCGCTAAGTTTCGTCCGCCAATAAACGCAATTGAGTTTTCCTGAAATGCGCCATCAATGAGCAAAATTTTATCATGAGATCGGCGATTGAGAGAATAAACAATTGGCGCAACCCCGGTTGCCCCAACATTGCGCGCGACGAAATTTCTCGCGGAACGTATAAACGACCTGACAGTGTTCGTGAATAGTGAACTAGGTGGATTGAACTCTACAACTTCGACCGTTGCGCGATACTTGCTCGTGCTTCCATCAAGTTCTGTCATAAAGCCGGCATCCGTTTTAGCGAATTGCAAGAGTGCTCTGAGCGGGTTGTTAAAAGTCAGATTCATTGCACCAAGACCATCGAACATGATTCGAACGGAGACTCCACGCCGAACCGCTTCTTTCAGTTCGCCGAGAACAGCATACGTCGATTCGTCGGGGCGGATGATGTAGTAGGCCATGTCGATCGTGTGTTTTGCTTGGCGAATGGCGACGATCTTTGATGCGAGTGCATTGGGTCCAGAGTCGAGCAGACGGACCTGAGCCTTTGATGCTTCCGCTTTATTCTTACCGTCAAGTGCCATGCGGCTTGCATCTTGAAACCAAGTATAAAATTCGCGGGATTCGTGAAAATCTCGAATTGAAAAATTTGAGTCGGTTGGTACGAGCGGCTCACGTATTCCACGCAGACGGGTGAGAGCGTTGTCTCTCCAGGCTGCACTCCATTGCGCCATTGAATCGGCATAGCGAGGATCGATCTTGAAGCTCGGAGATGTAGTTGCGTCCGAAAATAGATTTTCACACGACGACTGGGCACGCGCCTGAAGCGGGAACGCTGCGAGTCCGATGAAGCCCGCCGTAAGCAGAGATCGCGAAAGTTGTGACTTCATCTAGTTCACTCCTCGGAGAAGCTCGCCGGCCAAACTTGATTTTCGCGTGACGGGAGTTAGGTGTATGGGGGAAATGCAAAATCACAGCCCAGTCGGCGTGACGAGGCTGGCTCAGTAAGTGCCTAAAATTATTGTGAAAATTCATCAACTTAACTTAGATGTGGAAAGGCGAACATTTGAGGCATCATTAATTTGTAGTCACTGAGGCCTAATCTGAGCGAGCGTTGCCAGTTGCCATTGTAGCCAGTTGCCTGTTGCGGCTTAGCGGCTCTGCAGCTTAGCGGCTATGAGCGCCTATGAGCAGCCCAGTGCGGCTCTCCGGTCTTACAAAATCCAGTCGATCGGCTTGCGACCCAGCGGAATTACATCCCGAATCAAAGCGAGAGTCGAAACTCGAATCAGTCTTCTCGTGCCGACGCGTCTGCGATTTTCGCCGGTGCCTATTTTCGCACGCACCTCCACTAATTCAATTCCAGAACACTCAATTGCGAGTCGCTCCAATAACTCGCTTATCCTCAAAAAGAGAAGCGAATCGTGACTCGATTCTTCAGGTTCATTGAACTCGGCGACCATTCGATTTCTTAATTTGCTTCGACTGATTTTAAAAAACTCGAAGTTGCCGGCAGAGAGTTCGTGAATCAGGAAAGATACAGCCGACTTGTAAACGGTCTCTCCACGGATTTCAAACACGCAGGTACGGTATGGCAGAGTGAGGCTGATGCCAGGCACCGAATACTCAGACTCGAGCGGGCTTTTCGCATCAGACTTGGTTCCACCGGGGACCTCTGCCGCAAATTTTCCGCTCTCGGTTGAGCTCTGGTGAGCATTTAACTGCGGGCTGGGCTCAAAAAGATAAAAATGAGCGTCTTCTACGAGTTCGTAAAATCTCTCGAGCCAAATGCTCTGCACATTGTGAGCGAACATCGCCCTCACCATTGCCGCTTCACCAACATTTGGGACCGTCTGATTTTTTTGAAGTTTTGAGCGGTTCAACGCGGTAAGAGTCACCGGCTTCAAGCTCTCATCTGAATCCGGATGCGACTGAAACCAATCGTTCTCAAAGCGAACGCTCGAGAACGACCCAATTCCAACTTCTTCCAAAAACCGATCGAAAAAAATCACGCTGGCCAATTCTTCGTTTATTGCAAACGCGTGAGGGAGTCGTTCAAACGTTCCAATCGCGAATTGAGGCTCTCAAGCAGCGCTCGGTCCTGAACGACTAAGTCTTCAGGAGCATTTTTCACGAAACTCTCGTTCGAGAGCTTGCCGCTCAAGATCGAAACATCTTTTTGAATCTTCTCGATATTTTTGTAAATGCGCTTCACTTCCTCTTCAAGATCAATGAGCCCTTCGAGGGGAATAACGACGTCAACCGACGCATCTGGTAAGCGAACCGGGGCGAGGGCACATTTCAAAAGCTGACCTTCCACATTGATATCGCAAACTTCGAGACGCGCGAGGCGCATGATGGCCGCCTTGTTTTCACCCAAAATCTTTTGCACGCGGTCATCACCTGGCGCCAACCGAACTCTGATTTGCACTCCTGGCTTAATCTGATTCTCGCCACGAATATTACGAATCGCCGAGATCACCTCTTGCACAATTTTCATCTCAAATGCGGCTTCAGCAGAGCCGTAGCTCAACCATTCGCGGTCATTGCGGACGTTAGGGTACTCATCGATGATCAATGCCTCTGCGCGAATCGGAAGTTTTTGAAAAATCTCTTCGGTGATGAACGGCGTGAAAGGATGCAAAAGACGCATGATGCGATTGAGGGTCTGTGCGAGCACCAATTGCGTTGCCGTGCGCTCGCTCGATGGCTCGCCGTAAATCACGGGCTTCACAAGCTCGATGTACCAGTCGCAGAATTCATTCCAGACAAACTGATAGAGAGCATTGGCTGCATCGGAGAAGCGATCTTGCTCAAGGGCTTCGTCCACAGTTTTTTCCACAAGCGAAGTCGCATGAATAATCCATTGATCTGGGACTGACAAATCGGATTTGTTTGGCAGTGCCTTCACACCTGCCTCAGGAACTTTGAAGTCTTGGAGTGCACCGAGCGAGAAGCGCGTTGAGTTCCAAATCTTATTCATAAAGTTGCGGTAGCCCTCAAGGCGTGACTCTGAAAACTTCAAATCGCGACCGCCCGAGATCTGCGCCATCAAAGTGAAGCGCAAAGCATCGGCACCATTTTGATCGATGAGCTCGACCGGATCGAGAGCGTTGCCTGTCGACTTTGACATTTTTTTGCCCTCAGAGTCGCGGATCAGACCGTGAATGAAGACCTTGCGGAACGGCACATCTTTTTGGAATTCGAGTCCCAAAATAATCATGCGCGCGACCCAAAAGAAAATGATATCGAATCCCGTCACCAAAACGCTCGTTGGATAGAACGTTTTCAGCGCTTCGGTCTGATTCGGCCAACCCATCGTGCTAAACGGCCAGAGCGCCGACGAAAACCAAGTGTCGAGCACGTCTTCGTCTTGCTTCACGGTTGCTTTGCCACATTTTTCGCAATCGTTGATATCAGTCTCACTCACCGTGATGTGACCGCAGTCCGAGCACGTCCAGGCTGGAATGCGATGTCCCCACCACAGTTGACGTGAGATGCACCAGTCTTCAATAATGTTCATCCAGTGCAAGTAGGTTTTCGTCCACTGCTCGGGCTCAAAGCGAATCGTTCCGCTTTCAACCACATGCTTCGCCGGTGTCGCGAGCTGCTTCATTCGCATGAACCACTGCTCAGACAGATACGGCTCAACAACTGCGCCCGAACGCGAACAATAACCGATTGAGTTCTTGTACGGCTCTTCGCGGTTCATTGAACCTTCGGCTTTTAGGTCCTCGACGATGCGTTTTCGCGCCTCTTGAACTTTGAGGCCGTTGTATTTGCCAGCCTCTTGATTGAGCGTACCATTTTTGTTTAAAATATTAATCATCGGAAGCTTGTGCCGAACGCCGATCGCGTAATCGTTGAAGTCATGCGCTGGCGTGATCTTTACAACGCCTGACCCAAATTCACGATCTACATAATCGTCAGCAATCACCGGAATGGCGCGACCCGTGAGCGGTAAGATCACGTTTTGACCCACAAGCTTGGCGTAGCGCTCGTCTACAGGGTGAACGCAAACCGCTGTGTCGCCCAAGAGTGTTTCCGGGCGAGTGGTGGCGATGGTGACAATCGCAACTGGGTCACCTTCAACTTTATAATCTAGATAATAAAGCGTGCTCTTGGTCTCTTTGTATTCGACTTCGAGATCAGAGATCGCTGTTTCGAGCGGGCCCGACCAATTCACGAGACGAGTGCCACGGTAGATTAAACCTCGCTTGTACAGGTCAACAAAAACTTTACGAACAGATTTCGAAACGCCATCATCCAATGTAAAAGTGGCACGATCCCAATCACAACTGTCGCCGAGGCGCCGCATTTGCGAGTAGATATTGTCGCCGTATTGGTTTTTCCAATCCCAAACTTTTTCAATAAATTTTTCGCGGCCCAACTCGTGCCGGCCAGGTTGCCCCGCTTTTTTGAGCTCCCGTTCAACCACAGATTGGGTTGCGATGCCTGCATGATCTGTTCCCGGCAACCACATCGCATTGTAGCCCGACATACGGCGCCAGCGAATGAGCACATCTTGAATCGTGTGATCCAGTGCGTGTCCCATGTGGAGTTTGCCTGTCACATTAGGTGGCGGAAGTATAATGCTAAAAGGCGGCTTCGTGGATTGATCCTGAGCCTTAAAGTAGCCGTTGGATTCCCACCACTTGTAGATTCGCTGTTCGGTATCTACAGCGGAGTACCGATCGGAGAGGGTTTGAGTGATCGTGCGCGCGCCCGAAGTCTTTTCGTTTTGGCTCGGATTTTCATCGATGTTTTTACTGAGAGTTTTATCGAGATTTTGGCCGTCATTTTGCGACATTTCGTGTCCCCGTGTCCTCAAATTGAAAATGCGCGTCTCCGAGAAGCCCGCGCATTTTTGAATGAGTCACGTTAACACGGAGGGTCCAGCGGAACAAGTCGTGGACACTGCGCCGTGCAGGCTGAATTCAATTGCCTGTCGCTGTAGAAGTGTCGTTGATGGTATTGTAAGGGAAGTAGCCAATGGCGCCGTAAACGCCAGCACCGTACGTTCCAAGCGCGTAATCTCGCAAAGAAAAATAATCGTTACAGTATCCATAACTAATCGAGCCGGCATTCACACAGTTTGTGCCTTCACGGTCGGCAGCCACGTTGCTCGGATTTCCCGAAGTCCCGTTGCTTGCAAGGTAAGAAGCGTATTGCTCATTCGTATCCCACTCATTCACGTAGAGGCGAATGCGGTGAAGAACTTCGCGAGATTCATCTTCACATAAAAACTCCCATGAGTCATTTCCGGGCAAAATGCCAGCACTATACCCATCCGGCAAAGCTGCAGGATTGATCGTCGGTGGGACGACGGCG
>JAYVND010000301.1:0-5646 GCA_043758635.1 Bdellovibrionales bacterium | reverse complement strand
CTGGATTTGTCACTGGGCTTTTGAGCGTGTTCTTTGCGCCTGCTTTGCCATTCGTTTTTGCAGCGCTCGCGACAACCGACGCTCGGCGCGATTTACGCGAGAGCTTACTTTGTTCAAGCGAAGCTTCAACAAAACTTGTAAACAAAGGATGTGGAGCCATTGGGCGAGATTTAAATTCTGGATGAAACTGAACTCCGACAAACCACGGGTGATTATCAAGTTCGATAATCTCTACCAGATCGCGCTCTTCGCAGACGCCCGAGAGTTTCATCCCGTGTTTTTCAAAAAGAGGACGGTACTTGTTGTTGTACTCGTAGCGATGGCGATGACGTTCCATGATATTGTCGGCGCCGTAAATTTCGCGTGCGCGCGAACCGGCAGCTAGGTGACAAGGATATGCGCCCAAGCGCATCGTGCCGCCCATATCTTTTATGTTACGCTGCTCTTCCATAAAATCGATCACAAAATTTCGAGCGCCCCGTTTGCCATTATCGAATTCGCGCGACGTTGCATCTTTGATTCCGCAAACATGCCGAGCGAATTCAATTGCCGCCAATTGCATACCAAAACAGATTCCGAAAAATGGTTTTAGATTTTCACGTGCGTACTGAATCGCAACGACTTTTCCTTCAGCACCACGCTCTCCGAATCCTCCTGGCACCAATATTCCGTCAACCGCGGCGAGTGCGGCTTCGACGTTATCATCGGTGAGTGTTTCCGAATCCACCCAAGTCATGTTGACCTTGGTGTTGTTCGCAATTCCGCCGTGCACGATCGCTTCGTTCAAAGATTTGTAGCTCTCTTTGAGATCAACGTACTTTCCGACGACGCCGATCGTGATTTCGCTGCGCGGGCTTTTCAAAATCTCTACCATCTTGTTCCAACCATCGATATCTGGAACCGCTGATTCGAGGCGAAGGCGATCGACAACGAGCTCATCAAAATCTTGATCGTGAAGCATCAAAGGCACTTCATAAATTGTTCGACAGTCGTAAGCACCAATCACATTCTCGGGACGAACTGAGCAGAAAAGGCCGATTTTTGATTTCACGTCTTCTGTCATCGGCCGTTCGCTACGACAAATCAAGAAGTCCGGCTGAATCCCAATCTCACGAAGTTCTTTCACCGAATGCTGCGTGGGCTTTGATTTCAACTCGCCGGCCGCCGCGATGTATGGAACATAGGTCACATGAACAAAGATCGAATTTTCGTGGCCCACATCGGTGCGCATCTGACGAATGGCTTCCATAAACGGAAGACTTTCGATGTCTCCGACCGTTCCACCAATCTCGACGATCGCACACTCGGCACCCTGGGCGGCATCATACATGCGAGCTTTGATTTCGTTCGTTATATGCGGAATGACTTGAACCGTGCCACCGAGGTAATCGCCGCGACGTTCTTTGGCGATAACCGCTTCGTAAATTTGGCCTGCCGAGACCGAGTTCGCACGCTTCACCGTGATCGTGGTGAAGCGCTCATAATGACCCAAGTCCAAATCGGTTTCGGCACCATCGTCGGTCACGTACACTTCCCCATGTTGAAGGGGCGACATCGTGCCGGGATCCACGTTGATATACGGGTCAAACTTCATCAGCGTCACTTTCAGTCCGCGCGCCTCCAGAAGCGTCGCAAGACTTGCCGCCGACAAACCCTTGCCTATCGATGAAACAACTCCACCCGTGACAAAAATGAATTTAGTTTGCATCTCGTTCGCACGGCTGCGACCCGCCGATTTTGCCCTCGACGACTTGCTCGACGACTTGCTTGACGACTTGCTTGACGACTTACTTTTCGACTGAAAAGAGGTGTCCGCTTTTTTATCTGCCGCACGACTCCAGCCCGCTACAGAGGAATTGCTTTGAGATGCCGTCTTCATCTTTGCTGCTTTTTGAGTTGCTCTCATCGGCTCCGCCCCTTCATCAAGTTTTCGATCTTTAAAATATCTTCAGGTGTGTCTACACCCCAGCTGTCGTGCTCGACGGCCACCACGCGAATTCGCGCGCCCAAATAGAGCGCGCGCAATTGCTCAAGGCCTTCGAACTGCTCAAGCATCGTTGGCGCTTGTGCGCAAAAACGCTGCAAAAAATCGCGGCGATACGCGTAGATTCCAATGTGTTTCAACGCGCCCGCGATCGAGTCACCAGTTTTTGCCTTATCCCAAGGTTTTACGCGGGAATAAGGGATTGGATAGCGTGAAAAATAAATCGCCTCATGCCGAGCGTTCAAAACAATCTTCGCGGTGTGCGATGACTCGAGCGCTTCCCGGTCCAGAGGACGCCCGAGTGTTGCCATCTCGAGAGTGGCATCTGCCAAGAAAGGCTTGACCAACTGATCCAGCAGTTCGCCATCGATCAACGGCTCGTCGCCCTGAATATTCACGTAGACATCGGCTGGAAGCTCGCGAGCCGCTGCCCAAACCCGGTCGGTGCCCGTCGGCAAGTCAGAATCGGTCATCACCGCGCGCGCACCACATCTTACGGCAAGAGCTGCAATCTCGGGATGATCTGTCGCAACGCAAATCTCTTGTAGAAGTTTAGCTCCTCTCGAGCCTTCGATCACCCACTGCAGAAGGGGCTTGCCGCTGATCAACTCAAGAGGTTTACCCGGAAATCGAGTCGATCCCCAACGAGCCGGTATCACTCCGACGGCACGAACTTCTATAACGGTCTTTGCAGCCCCGTGCGCGCTCGAAGCTGTACTCATTCGGCGAATCCTTTTACCCAGTTGGTGTAGGCGTAATCTTCGAACTCGAATAGACCCTCGCGCTTTGTGGAGGAGACCGCAAAAACGCTCTCGCGTTGCGCTGCCTTGCGAACTCGATTGATCGCATTACGAATTTCATTGTTCGAAAGCTTGTCGGCCTTGGTCAAGACGATGCAGCAAGGGAGATCACGTGGCGAAAGCCAATCAAGCAAGTTTTGCTCATCGGTTGTCCACTCGCGACGAATGTCCATCACCAAAAACAAACCCACTAGCTGTGTGCGAGTCGCGAGATAAGTCTCAATCAACTTGCGCCAGTCATTAATTTCGTTCCCAAAACGCTTGGTAAATCCGTAACCTGGCATGTCGACCAGGCGGTAGCTTGGACCCTGGAAGAAGTTGAGCAAACGAGTTTTACCTGGCGTCTGGGAGACCATCGCAATTCGGGAGTTCGCCATTGCGTTCACGAGAGATGACTTGCCAGCGTTTGAACGGCCGACCATCGCAATCTCCGGAAATTGATCCGTTGGACAGCCAGAAATATTGGCAGCACTGGTGATGAAAGTGAGCTGCTGCGATTGCTCTCCCTTTGCCATCTTTTTATCAGTATTTGGATCGCCCTTTCCACGAAATCCCCCGTGACCCACTTTTACTTTGGGTTCGGTTGTCGCCTTAGGAGCTCGCTTTTCGACCTTTGATTCAGGGCGAGCTTTGCCTGCGGCAACTTTTTTATTTTTAGAGGTGGAAGGGCCAGAGCCAGACTTCGACTGAGAAGTGGCCCGAGATTTTGAGGCTGCGGGTGCGTTCGAACTTTTATGCTTCACGATTCTACAGGAATAACACGCAATCGCTCGATGGCCAATAGAGGAAATCTCGTCCGCAATTTAGGAAAGAAAGACAGAAAAAGAGATTCTGCCAAGAAGGATTGCACAGCCCAAATCCGTGGCCTGGGTCTGAAATCGTTCTAAATTCACTCTCGCGACCAAATCGTCCATTTCGAAGGCCGCCTCGGACGCTGATTTCACGTTGTGTGGCTGATAAAACCGGGCACAGGGTTTGATAATGAGTTTCCTGCGCCGGTCCTCCGCGAAATCCGCGACGCACCTACGCCTTACTTCCAGCCTAAGGAGCTTGAATGCAAACCGAACGGATCCTGCTTTCACCAAATGAAAAATCTGAGACCCGAAGTGAGAGTCGAGCGCTCCTGCAGCCTGTCGCCTTTCTAGTTCCCCTCTGCGGCCCCACCCACAACTCAAATCTTCCAAACCCGCAGGTCTTTGAAGTGAAAGATCACTTCATTATCGGCAGAGACCCTTGCAACAACCTCATCATAGCCGATTCGTTCGTTTCTTCTCGACATGCGCGAATCGAGCGCCGATTCGATACTTTTGTGATCCGAGATCTTCAAAGTCGCAACGGAACTTATCTGAATGGCTCACGAGTCACCGAAGCAGTTCTTGCGCTCGGTGATCGGGTTCGGTTTGGCGAGACGACTTTTTCGTTCTCCGATACAATCCCCGAAAAAGCCGCATTAAAAAGTAAGAACCAAACATGGCAGCTCCAGCTGCAGCGCCTTCCATCATTTGCCGCGACTGACTTTCCAGTGCTCATCACTGGCCCCTCAGGCGCCGGAAAAGAAGTGATCACTCGCGCGATCCATAAGCATTCGCGACGATGCCGTGGCCCGTTTATTAGTATCAACTGCAGTGCACTCAGCGAAAGTTTGATTGAAAGCGAACTTTTCGGTCACACCAAGGGCGCATTCACAGGAGCGATCGGAGACCGTAAAGGAGCGTTCGAGAGTGCACGCGGCGGAACAATCTTTTTAGATGAGATTGGCGATTTGCCACTCGCTCTACAGCCCAAGCTCTTGCGAGCCATCGAGAATCGTGAGATTCGCCCATTGGGAGCGGACCGAACGATTGAGATCGACGTACGTATCGTAGCGGCCACTCACAAAAATCTCAATCGCCAGGTGGCAACTGGAGCTTTTCGGGAAGATTTATTTTACCGCCTCAATGTTTGCCAGGTGAAGATCCCTTCGCTCGCCGAGCGAATCGAAGATTTTGAAGACTTGCTTTACGGTTTTGCTAAAGAGATGCATGTGCGCTTTTCTTTTAAAGCCATCGAGTATCTTAAGATGCAGCCGTGGCACGGGAATGTTCGAGAACTAAAAAATTTGGTTGCCCGGGCATCCGCATATTTGCCCGGAAAGCACATTCAACCCGAAGATGTTGCGCCGCTCATTGAATTCACCACCCGCCGTGAGGTCCAGCTCAAACGTCGCACCAAGCGTGGCCCAGTGATCAAAGAGATCGAGCGGGAAATCATTCTCAAACAACTGATCGCGAACGGCGGCAACCAACGCCAAACTGCGAAAGATTTGGGGCTTGCGAAGAGCACATTGCACGACCGCATTCGCACATATGAAATCGATTTAGAGACGATTCTTGAGGAAGACGGCGAAAATCAGACTCAGCCGTTTGTATATGATCTAATGAACGCCCGAGTCCCTGTGGAGATCACGGCTTCAGCACAAAAGTTTTAAAATAAATGCGGCGAACTCGGCCGGTGGTCATGAAGTCATTGAGATTTTTTCGCAAAATCACTTTGAGTTTATATTTACCGGCATCAGTCGTGATGTCCTCGTAGCTGATTTGTTCGATCACGCGACTCATCGAATCGCGTACTTCGACGTCACGTTGTTTGACTTCGATGGCCGCATCTTTTGATCCGGCCTCAATATAGAAGTCAATCAATGCCATCGGGTTTTCATGCGAGCTCGAAGTTTTAAGATTCACAACAATATGATCTACAAGGACGACATTCTCTGGGTGAAGCATTGGATCAAGAAAGTTCACCATTTGCGATTCTTCTTCATACTCGAAGCTATGATCGGCAATTGTCGCGAATTCCCCTAAAAAACTGGCTTCGATAATGGGA
>JAYVND010000300.1:0-5646 GCA_043758635.1 Bdellovibrionales bacterium | reverse complement strand
GAAACTCACGAAAAATCAATTTGTGATGGCGCTCGCGGTGACGACGATTATCGGACTGCCGTCGTACCGTGCATTGGCCGAAGATTTCGATGCAGGCGTCGAAAACGAAGCGGTGATGGCGGACTCAGAGGGCGCGATTGCGGAAGCTGAGGAGCAGAAGAAGCGTGAACAAGCGGATCATGACCGCAACGAGCGAGCACAAAGGGAAGCGAAGGCGGAAGCCGGTCGCGCTAAAAAGTCTGAGGCCGACGCGAAAGTGAAAATCGCAATTTCGATGACCGAGGAGGCACGTCTTAAAAAAGAGAAGGCAGCAGCCGATATTCGTCGTCAAGCGGCGGCCGATCGGATCAAGCAGACCGAAACAGAACTACAAGCCCGGCAAACAAAGCTCGACGTTCTAAAAGATCTGACGGACAAGACAGTTGCGGATCGCGATCAGCTCGAAGCCAAAGTCAAAGCCAATGAGAATCGACTGCATCAACTGGATTTCCAAATCGCCAACGAAATTCAGCGCAAAAAAGATTCTGAAAGTTCACTGAATTTATCAAAATCCCGCCTGGCAAAAGCGCAAGCAAAAACTCACGAGGCAAGCCATCGTCTGGAAACACTTCAAGCCAATCGTAATCCGAGCTCTGTTGCCGGTGAAGCTCAAGCAAAGGCCACGGCCCAAGAAGGTTGGGTGAAGTTGAAACACGATTGCGGTTTGAACGAATCAAAAGACGCAACATCTTCGCAGATGCAAAGCCTCAAAGCAGGTGACCGTGTTTACGGACATAAAGTTGATAACTCCTGGATCGAAGTGCGCGACCGCACCGCTAGTACCGCAATGGGTTACCTTGCGATCAGCTGCGTGAAGTGAAAAATCCAATCAGATGATAAGTCTCCGGTCTAAGGTGCCAGAGAGTAAGCTCGCTTGCACCCAACCAATCCATGCCGTGATCACTGATCACGGCATTTTTATTTGGATCAGCCCATACACGTGCACCCACTTGATTGAGACTTTCATTTTCGTGCCAAACGGGCGCTTCATTTGTGGAAAGTGATGGGATGCAGTTCCCCGAAAGGAGATCGTGGTAGCTCGCCCAATTTCGGCCAACCAGTGCACCAAGAAACCTCCCATTGCAGGCCTCCCATTCGGTAGGCGTCAATTCATTAGGCCAAATCAACGGCACTTGACCGAGAAGATTTGAGAATAGAATCGCAGCTTTGGGATATTTTGCTAAGAAAACGCCGAGCCGATCAGAGTTTTGGTGAAAGGCAGGTGCTGCCAGGTCTAGATCGGACTGCGCAGGTGTGCGAAGCCGTCGGTCGGCTTGACTCGGCACATTTTGAAACCAGGGCAAGAGCGCGGTGTCTGCATGCATAACCCAGTTCTCAACAAGCGGAAACCGGAGACGGAGGATGGCACGCGCCGACGGGTCTGGTTCAACAATAATAATGCGTTCAAACCGCTGTAGAAAATTTGCGGGGATTGTCCACCCACCACTCGCACCGAAAATAATCAGTTCGTTTTCGGGAGTGATCCAACTCGTTAGCCACTGATCAACACGTTTGAGAAACGGACGCCACAGTTTTCGGTGACGGAGAGCGGTGAAGTGATAACTTAAGCCGCCAGACATTCCGAACAAATGCCTCAATGCGTTCACTGCACGCAAGCGGCGTGGCCCAAGTGGGTTGGAGCGAGTTGCGACCGATGATGAAATGTTGCGTGAGCCTGGCATCGTCTGCTCAAACTCGACGGGGACGCGATTTTGCATGAGCACCAGCAACTAGGCGACCATTGGGCGTGTTGATCACGACTTTGATGCCGGTCGTGTTGCACATGGCCGTGTAAAGGGAGCGGTCGTCTCTGGTGCAGAACGAATTTCCTGATAGCACAGGAGCTGCGCCAAGAATCACCTGCATACGAGGTGATGCTTTTTCATGAATCAACTGGCAGAGCTGTTTTGCAACACTCTCAGGATTGAGGCTGGCCGATGAAGCGGTTCGCTCCTGAAAATAACCAAACTTTAAAGCTTGAAGCAGCATTTTATCGAAACTCAAGGTAAAGCGATGACGCAGGTGACCTGCGGCTAAAACAAGGCTGCAGTGAATATCCCCCATGAGCTCTTCGCCGTAGCGATGAACCGAAGGGGCATCAATTTTAATTTCTTGTTTTAGATCCACTCGCATCAGTTCTTCGATGGCTTGCGCGTAGGGGTTGATCAGGTGCACCGCTGCGCGGTCGTCCATACGACCCAATCGAATTTCTCGAACAACTATCCGCGCCAGCTCTGACGCAACAAATGGTTTATTAATCACTCGAATATGAGTCGCAAGCGTTCCGAGCTCGCACAAGGGAACTGCCGTGACGACCAACTTCGGCGTATGAGCATTCAGTGGAGTCTGCTGCATGGCGCGGATGAGCTCGAGGCCAGATGATCTTGGCATACGAACGTCGGTCAAAACGCAGTGGAACTCGCGACTATTTACCTTTGCCAAGGCCTCCATGCCGTCGCGAGCTTCGACGACCTCAATCTGCAATCCGTCGGCTTCTTGCATGAGCGTCTCGCACAGAATCTGACGAATGTCGTCATCATCTTCGGCGACAAGTACCCAGCGTGCATCAGCTTTCGAATCCAACATTGGCGAGCTCCATTTGCGATCGGTCGCGTTCTTTTACTATTCGTAACAGCTTTTCGGAAATTATCACATTTTATTGAGTCCTCGACCGAGAAACTGGGCGTGAGATGATAGCTATAAATAAAATTTGATTACCTAGATTTGTATCTTGACGCAGGCAATATAAACTAACTAAGTGGGCCTGGTCAGCGGCGAGCAAGAATCTGCCATTGCTGATTTGTCATTGCTGATTTGTTAAGCTAATAAAAAAAGCCGGTCGAAGTTTGGTTTTCGGATGGTCTCTGGATTCGATGACCTGGTGTTCCACTTTCTGTTCGAAAGGACCTGTTAGTTGTGGTAAGAAATGGGGCATGAGCAAAGCCTTTGTAAATGAAGTCTCAAATTCAGAACAAGATCTAGACCTAGATGAATTGGATGCCGATACCCAGGGGCCTGAGGACGATTCCGATGATGATGGAAAACCCAGTGCTGCGCGCGCAGGCAAAAAGAACTACATCACGCCTGATGGGCACGCGAGGCTAAAGGCCGAGCTACATGAATTCATCGCAGTTGAGCGTCCAAAAATGGTCGAAGTGGTTGCGTGGGCGGCGAGCAATGGTGATCGTTCAGAAAATGCTGACTACATCTATGGCAAGCGTCGCCTCCGAGAAATTGACCGTCGCATTCGCTTCTTGCAGAAGCGCCTCGATATCGCCGAAGTCGTCGATCCTCAAATTCAAATTTCTCTCAAAACAAAAAAGATTCTCTTTGGTGCACGGGTTAAAGTCATTGATGAGAATGGAGATGAGCGGAATTTTTACGTTGTAGGGATTGACGAGACCGATATCAGCCAAGGCAAAGTGAGTTGGATCTCGCCGATCGGCCAGGCTCTCTTGCAAGCTTTTGAGGGTGACACGGTGATTCTCAAAACGCCGAAGGGAGAAGAGGAATTAGAGATTCGAAAGGTCGAGTACCGCTAAATCAAGACGGCGTAATCTTAACCCTGGTGCTAAACTTATTTTGCCGACTGTGACGGAGAGTTTTCTTGCTTCCCCATCAGTTGCAGCAAAAGTTTTAAACGGGTTTAAACGTCGATGATGGTGAGATGAAAATAAAACTCTGGGGAGTTCGCGGATCGCTTCCTGCGCCTTACACTCCCGATACAGTCGAATCACGTGTGCGGAAAACTCTCGAGAGTTTTTTTGCCGAGGGAAATGATCGCCTCGATCAGGTTCCATCGTTTCTTGAACAGTTAAGTCCCGAAACCTTCGGTGGTTTTGGCGGCAATACCGCTTGCGTTTCTGTTGCTACATCTCAACATCGAATTGTGATTGATGGGGGCAGTGGTTTGCGGATTTTGGGAGAAGAACTGATGCTCGGCTCCTGTGGACGAGGCGCCGGTGAAGTCGACATTTTTTTTACGCATTTCCACTGGGATCATTTAATCGGTTTACCCTTCTTTGCGCCGCTTTTTATTCCTGGCAACCGCATTCGTTTTCACGCCGTGCAAGCTGACCTCGAATCTTGCATCCGCGCAGTTTTCCAAAAGCCTTTTTTTCCGGTCCCGTTTGAAACGTTACGTTCTTCAATTTCTTTTCACCAGCTCGTGCCCCGCCAGCCTGTTGCAGTCGGAGACATGAGCATCACGCCATATCAGCTCGATCATCCAGATCCTTGCTGGGGCTACCGCATCGACCATGTGGGGCCTAATGGTCGCAAGAGTTACGCGCATTGCGTAGACACAGAATGTACGAGGGTTTCGCGCGAAGAGCTGGGTGCGGATCTCGGCCTTTACCAGAATATCGATCTTGCCCTCTTTGATGCCCAGTACACTCTCAACGAAGCACAGGAGAAAGCAAACTGGGGACATGCCTCTGGGCCTGTTGGTCTTGAGATCGCAATGCGCGAGGGGATTAAGCAAATCTTATTCGCACATCACGATCCATCGGCCTCGGATGAGAAAATTGCTGAAGCCATGCGCGAAACTCAAGAGTACTTTGATTCTCAGATTGATGTCGCCCAACGAGAGGGCTCAAAGCGGCCAGACGTGTCGTGGGCTTTTGCGCGCGAAGGCCAAGAATTTAAAATATAGAGAGTTTCGAGCCGTCGGCGGGCGCTTGACGCCAAAAAAAAGGCGCCCCTCAAAACGGGCACCTTATCTCAAAATCCGATTCCGAATCCAAAATCAAATCAGCTCATACAAATGTAATTGCGAATTTAAGAATGTCCGTTGCGATTTTTGTCTTCCGTCGTGTATTGCGCAGGCTGTGCATCGTGCACATCCGTGGTGTGTTGGGCCGGGGCGTCACGCAATGCCTGGTTGTAAGGCTGATTGTTGTAGTTCTGATTGTAGGGTTGCTGCTGCCCCTGATTCGGATACTGCGGCGGCATTTGCTGCGCTTGTTGTGGATGCTGATTGGGCTGTTGCGGTTGTGCATCAGTGTTGATGACACCACTCACACCATTGTCGTTGTTCATGGCGTTCTTAAAACCGCGAATCGCTTCGCCGATTGATGACCCCAGTTGCGGCAAACGCTTAGGTCCGAAAAAAACTAAAAAAATAACGGCGACGATGACGATATGTGTGAGGCTAAATTCGCCCATGTCAGCTCCTTGGATGGATTCCGAAGGTTGGAGGTCTAAGTCGAAAAAATCGAACACTTAATTTCATTATAGCACGGAACCTAGAGTGTCCAACAAAGAGTCGACGCCCGAGGTAAATTCCGCTAGCGTCTGAGACCTTAGGTCCTGCTTCTGTGAGATCTGTGAACGTTTGAGCGCGAAGGAGTCCAGTTTGACGGTGATGTTTGCCATCATGCACGATTTGCCAGGTCATCTGGCGATATGGAATGCCCAGTACGGCAACTTTCTCTATTTGATACTCTTTTTGATCATCTTCGCGGAGACAGGGCTCGTCGTAACTCCGTTTCTCCCTGGGGATTCTCTGCTTTTCGCTCTCGGAGCACTCACGGTTGCAACCGGGGCAGAGGGCTCGCTCAACTTTTGGGTCTTGCTCGGAAGTTTGACCGCCGCAGCCGCTCTGGG
>JAYVND010000299.1:0-1730 GCA_043758635.1 Bdellovibrionales bacterium | reverse complement strand
CTCACTGAAATCCTCCTCCATATGGATAACGCAAAGGCAGACCGTTACAGGTCATTACCAGGTCCAAGGACCAGCCTCTGCCTTCATTGCATTTCATTCGGAGGGGGAAGTATACAAAAATCGCTCATGAGAAATCGCGGCTATTCAATCAATCGCGACCGATGAATCGATACCAATCAACAAAGACCGATCAACCAAGACCAATCATTGAAAACGACTCATTGAAGACCAATCATTAAAGATAGATTCCGCGGCTTCACGCAATTCTCAGCGACCGCCGAGATTCGAGACCATCACGTCTCCATGATCAGTTTGAAGAGAAGCTGCTACGTTCTCGATAAATTTCACGAAGTGCGAGAGAGCCACTTCGTTGATCGTGTCTTTCAAAAAGTTGCAACCATGGCGGGCCACACCCTCTTCATGAATGCGTCGCACATTCGAAATTTTCACGATGAATGGAAAGTAAGTATGCTGGTTCATGTAGACACGCATCGCCACTTCTTCACCACCGCTGAGTTGTCCAAGTGTTGACTCAAGGTCAAACGCGAGGCCGCCATCTGAGATGTCGTAGATCGCGACACGCTGAAGACCTTTTTGCGGAACTACGATAAAAGCTCCGATAAATTCTGACAAGATTGTGCGCTTCACTTCACGGCGCTCAGAGGTCAGCATCTCTTGACGTCGAGTGGTCATATCGAGAACGGCTATCGGTGAGGACTTGCCTGGAGTCGTTACAGATCGAGACGCGGGGTCGCTGATTTTATTTACATTTTTGAACACAGCAGAATCGTTAATTTGAGCCGGACGACGCGTCTTTAAGTCGATGACATTACTGGATTTGTTCATTTTCTTCCCCCGATTGACCCTCAACTTATCGGCTGAAACCGTCGCAACTTGAGCCACGATTCGTAGACAAATGATATTCAGTGGGACTATAGTCTTAATGTGAGGTCATTTCGCACACTTATACTTAGTTTAGCGCTCCACATTCTTTTGGCTTGGCTGTTGGTTCAGCTGCCACCGCTCGATTTGCACTCGAACCCCGCCCCAAATACCGCAAAAGATACCGTCCAGTGGATGGACACGGCTCAACTCTCGCAAAGTGAGAAAGACAAAGAGAAGAAGCTCTTTGAAGACAAGTCATTCGCTCGCAAAACTCAAGTTCCGAAGGAGCTACTCACACACATCGAGAAACCAACACGCTTTAGTTCGGAAGATAAACAATATGTGTTGGAAGAGCGCAAGGTGCATAAAACTGGCCTCACCACCAACCGCTCGCAAGAGGCGCTTCGCCGGGAACCGCAAGCTCCATCTGAAAAAATGCAGCGGCAAGCGAGCTCAAGTGTGGTGAATCAAGATCGAAAGACCGGTCGCCGCAAAGCGGATGCGGGTCTGGATCTCAACCCAAAATCTTCTCTGCAGTCGGCGATTGCAAAAGAGATCTCCGAGAGTCGCCAGCCCCTCATCGGTAAAGGGCGCGGCGACGTCCAGGTTGCCGGGCTCGATACAGATGGTGGCGGTTCTGCAGCGAAGCGCGGAAAACAGAGCCGCGACGTAGCGGCTCAAAACAAATCGGTGCCGCTTGAAGTCCCAAATTTTTTGGGATTAGAAAAAGGTGATTCCACCGTTGGCGAGACCCTGCCTGACGATATTAAATTCGGAGAGTTTACCGCCCTCAACACGGACCGTAACTTGTTCTATTCTTTTTACGCACGGATGGAAGAGGTCAT
>JAYVND010000298.1:0-5651 GCA_043758635.1 Bdellovibrionales bacterium | reverse complement strand
GAGTGGTTGCCCAGAGGTATCGCAGTTACAATTCGCGCGAGCAGCATTAGCTTGTTCCATGAGCTTTCGAGATTCGAGAGTTTGGAGGGGTGTGGTGGTATTGAATGCGTAGACTTTGGCATCTGAATTCACGACCATCAAACTTCGGCTGCGGGTCAGATGGCGAAGTGCAACGAAATACTCCTGATTCGCGAACTTGCCCGCGACATCCGACCCATAAGCTGCTTGCACCACGTGAATCGGAAAATAAAAATCTTTATTGTCTTCACGGCTGTTTAAACCGGGATTGTTTGTGCTCTTATACCCAGATTGAGTCAGCCATTTTTGAAGAGTTCCGTTCACATCAATCTCACTGCCCTTCATGACTCTAAATCTATCAGGGACATCAATTGTGCTCCCTGCTTTTAAAATACCATGGGGAGTCAGCGAGTGATTTTCTACTTCGCGCATCACTAGATCTTGTTGAATTTGCAGTTGAAGCGCATCTGCAATGGGAGCAAAAACGAGACCTGATACACAGACGGCGAATTCGATCATAAACAAGAATCTCCGGAATTCTCGCCCACGCTGTGTGGGTTTGGCTTTTTGAGCTACGTTCATCTCTTCACCTTCTCAAAGCTCTCGTGACTTTGATGGTTCCTAAGACTCCAAGATACATGCCATCGAGAAGTGGACTCGTTTCAGCTATTTAGCTAAGCTCCCCCGATGCACAAGTGTCCAAAGGCTCCAGCCGGGTGACCGCTGCCAATTCCTTGGACAGATGCTCCGCCTACAAATCAATCACCATCCGCCCACAATCCGACCATCATTCGACCACCATTCGACCACCACCCAACGCCGCTGACGGTCCCTGACACAATCTTGGCAAACCGGCCGCTCTCTTAAATTTGACATTTTAAAATGCCCAAATGAGTTGCAAGACTCGGGTGAGCGCTTCGGTATGCGATCTCACAGTCATGTAGCGGCGCAGTACATGGGCAGTGCAAGGTCAGTGCACGGGGAGTCGACTTGCGGCAAAGGGTCAGAACAGGTTAGCACGCTGCACCAGCCTCGTTCATTCACTTGTCGAAAGTGGTTCCAAAACGGCATGATCGACGTGTTTCAAAATACGCGTGGTTCGGTTTTTGGCTTGTTTTCTGTGCTGTTGGATTTTTACCTACAACCAGATCGGAATGCTCAATGTTCAAACGTACATCAGTCCATGCTGCTGCTTTCGGACTCTTCTTTTCACTCCAAATCTTGAGTGCCAGCTCTGCCTCCGCTTATGTGAACGCTGTACTCGGCGACGTCGATCTAAGTGCAAATCCGAACCTGCCAGGTTTTCTCCCTTCATCGAACCAAAATGAAGTGCTTATCTCCCGCAAACAGTACGTGATCTCCTACAATCCCGCGCGCCGCGAACCAAACTGGGTGGCTTGGAAGGTTGAGAAATCAGATCTCGGAGCTTCGGGTCGCTCGAACAACTTCGTTATAGATCCAGATTTAGAAAAATACCTCGCGGCTAACCCAAGTCTTCCGGTTGCGGTTGACCCAAGCGATTATAGGGGAAGCTGTTTTGATCGCGGCCATCAGGCTCCGTCTGGCGACCGCACTTCATCGTTCAGTGACAACGAGCAGACGTTCGTCATGAGCAATATGATTCCGCAGACTCCTTATTTGAATCGAGTGATCTGGGAACATCTTGAAGCTCACACCCGTGATTTGATCACGCAGGAAAACAAAATCGTCTATATCGTAGCAGGTCCAATTTACGATGAGAATTTCGGTTCGATTGGCCCGAAAGCCGATATTCCAGTACCTTCGAAAAATTTTAAGATGATTGTGATTTTGGACGCGGGACAAGATTTCCGCTCCATCAACAGCCAGACGCCGACCATCGCTGTGATCATGCCGAATATTTTGGCTAACGGCGCAAATCCAACCGATCGCGCGCTGCTTTGCAATTACATGACACCAGATACGGTTTCGACGACAGATTGGCAGAAATACGCCTCAACGGTGAGTGATATTGAGAGTATCTCAGGCGTTCGTCTTCACTAAGCCGCCTTCACTATACTGCACTTACTAATCGCTATTACTAAACAAGTTCTAATTTAATTTTACCGTGAGCCCCGCTTCGGCGGGCCGCAAATTACCACTCGGTCACAAGTTTGCGATACTCTCCCGCGCTTAAAATTGAATCAACAATCCAATCCGTGCGTGACTCGTTAAAGACATGTCCACAGAAGCGGCATGTGATATCCAAACTATCTTTGACCGGCGCTCCGCAAGATGAGCAAGTTCCGGCGAATGTCGAACCCTTCGTGGTGATGTCGGAGAGGGTGCGCGCCATTACCAATACTTTGCAATCCACAGAATGGTCCTCCGGAACATGAATCGTCTCTGCCAGAGTCTCTAAGTTAACCTGTTGGAATTCATAGTGGACGGCGAGAAAAGCAGTGAGGATCGAGTCTTCCACTCGCACACCAAGAAGTTCGACTGCCTTTGCATAGAGTCGATCGTAGACGAAACGATCTGGCGGTAGGCTCGATTGAAGTGCCGCGTAGAACCTATCCGAAGTAAACTTTTTAAGTTGATTCAAATCGCGAGTCGCGAGACCAGTTAAAACCTGCATAAAGGCGTTGCTCGCCCGATCCTTCATCACATGACTCGAAAACGTTGGATACACAACAGCCACAGCCGCCAGGTTCGACCGAGGCAGTGGCGGAAGATGCAAGAGATCCGAAATGCTTCGATTGTAGTCGTTGGCTTGAGTGATTTCCGAAAGCACCCAGTCAAATTCACCGCTGTTGATATAAGTCCCGCAATAAGGGCATTTCGCGGTCTCGATCAATTTCATCGTGAGCGGCGCGGAGCACTTAGGACAGTTTTCAGAGTGAAAAATATCTTTGCCCCGCGTGTGATCCACGCGGCGAACGAACGACCAAAATTCCGCGTAGTTCTCTGTGCCTCCGGGAGAATTGAGCTGCGGAAACTTGCTACTGGTAAACTGATCAGTTGATGACGCTTCGATTTGTACGTCCACACATTGGTAGCCGCCTTCAATTTGCGTTTTCACGATCCGAATGTCGTGAATATGAATATCAGAGATCGGGTTGCTCTGGAAAAGCAAATTCATCATCGTAAATTGGGCATGAAAGCGCTGATAAACACCATCACTGATAAACCGCCGCATCGTATCGACGCGCTTGAGGCTCCACGCAGCCTGGACCGTCGTGAAGGCGAGTGCCACTTTATTCTGAAACTCTTGCGGCGATTGTCCGTCGAGAACGCCTAGGTCCACGTCAAGCTCGGGCGCGACAAATGGCGCGATGGAATCTGGCGGCTGAACGCTATCCAAATCCATGAGCGATGGCCCGCTCCGCGCGTAATACGTGTAAATAAAAAAACCGAGTGCGGCGAGAATCAGCCAACCAATCGGGCCGCCTGTAAGAAGCCGCAGGAGCAGATAAATGATGAACCCACCATCTCCGTTGCCGCCACCTCCGCCGCCACCCGATCCGTAGCCGCCGCCGCCATAGGCGCCACCACCCGAGTGACCGCCACCGGCACCACCAGCGCGAACCCAAAAATCTAAAAATAAATAAAAATGATTCATATGCTTTCGAGAATCTGTTTCTTCTTCGCTTCAAAATCATCCCGCGAAATCAGATTCTGCGCCAGAAGTTCACTGAGCTTTTTTAGGCGTGTTGCCGTGTCGTCCTGCGCGCCGCCGCCGCCAGCCATTCCACTGCCCACTCCACTGCCCATTCCAAAACCAGCCACTCCCGCCATCTGCTGACCCATTCCGAGTCCAACGCCGATCCCCATCATTGAACCCGCGCCACCAGGATTTTTTGCGGCATCGCGCAGAGCCTGAAGCTGTTGAAGCTGCGTATATGAGACACCGGCGCTATTTGCCGCCTGTGCTTCCGCGGACATATCGGCAATGCGGTTGATTCTCTTCATCGTGTCTTCATCAAACGATGTGCCTTCTAAACGAAAATCGACGAGCGCGAAACCGAGCTTTTCAAAATCCGCATTCAGTGCGCCAGTTAAGGCGAAGGCCAGCTCGTTCCGATGCGAGTCGATCTCGGTGTAAGTAAAGCGCGAGCGCGCAAAAACATCGGTCATGGGCTGAATCACGCGCGAAGCAAATAATTCACGCAGTTCACTTGCCGTGTAAAGCTCATGTCCTCCGATGATCTGCTGAAAAAACCACTCTGGTTTCTGAATCGAGACCGAGAAATTCCCGAAGGCGCGAAGACCCACCGGAAACTTGTACTTCGGATCTTCGTACTTGATCACAGACGGTGTTCCCCACTTCAAATCCACCAGCTGTGTCGTCTTGAAAAAATAAAGACCCACCTTATGCTCACTGACAAATCCCTGCATAAACTTCGTAACGGTGGTCCAAAAGGGAAGGTTTGCCGTTTGAAGCTCGACAATACCTGGCGACGTGTAAACCGCTTGAACCTTGCCTTCGTAAACGAAGATGCAACCCTGGCCAGGGCCAACGATGAGCTTCGATGCATTTTTGATCTCGTCGCCACTTCCCGTCCACTGTTCGAAGATTGCTTCAGGAGAAGGATCGTTCCACTGAATGACCGAACGCAATTGCTGCTTCACGCTTCCCCACATACTGAACTCCCTTGAACTCGAGATAAACATGCTTATCAACTGGCTTCGTTCAAATAATGACTCGTGACGATCGGTGGAGCAAATGAAAAAAACTCCCGATGATACACCTCACTCTCAAATCAAAATTTAACTATTGAGCAGCAGCGAGGCCGCCGTGTTTTGAGCGAGGCTAGTTGCTGCTTTGTACGCACGTCACCGCGGCCGCCAAATTTGCAAGAGCCTGTCGTAAACTTAACAGGTTCGAGTAGAAACCCGCAAACGTCTGCGCGGGATTGTCATTAATCCGACTGTTGCATTGAGGATATCGATATTGACCGTTCAATGTGGCATCACTTGTCGTAAACCCAAATCTTCTGAGGTTAGCCGCCTGATCTAGCACCGGCTTATTGACAGAGTTTAGATTAGCGACCACCTGGCCAGCATCACCTACAAAGCGCTGTTTTTGATCCGTCATGATGTCATTCTGAGCTAGTGCCAAGAGAGGAAGCGCTTGCGCATACTGCGCACGGAGCGAGTTCATAATTTCGTGCGTTTGCGCCAGGTACTGAGCTTTTGCCGGATTGAAGCATTTGTCGATATCATCATCCAGCGCTCCTAGATACGAGCTAGTTGCTCTTACGCCGCTGACAACCGTTGCAACATTTGCCACCGAACTGCAGTGATCAGAACCGCGAGCCAAACTTGGACAAATTCCGAAGCCAACCAATAGCGTTGACGTCAAAGCGAGCTGGCTTGCCCTATTCATACCCACCTGTGCAGAGATCCACCCATGCCATCTCTCAACTGATTCGGCCAATGAGCCGGCGAAGAATTTGCTAAGTGACTCGGCCAATGATTCAGCCAATGATTTCAGTACTGGGACAAAAAATGAAGGTTTCATTTTAGCTCCTCGTCAGTTCGTAGCGCACCTGTCACCTAGGTTATACGTTCGCTGGGCCGCGTCCCGCGGCTGGTGGGAATTTGAATTGTAAGAAAACGGGAACTCCTCAAAATGGGTGTTATCTAACGACAACCATCTGTTTACACAGGAG
>JAYVND010000297.1:0-5661 GCA_043758635.1 Bdellovibrionales bacterium | reverse complement strand
CGAAGAATAAACCGAAATCAATTTGCCCATGACTTTGTCATAGTGCCGCGGCTCTTTCAAAGAACGCTCCAGACCCGGAGTAGAAACTTCGAGCTCGTACTCTTCACCGGGAACAAGATTTTCGTTTGCGTCGAGAAACTCGTTGAGGCCACGAGACACGTTCGTGCAATCCTCGATAGAGGCTCCGCCACTTTTTCCAGACGGGCCGACATCACGATCGACATAAATTCGAAGAGCCCGGGTGCCACCAGCGCCCACCATTTCGAGATCGTAGAGGTAACATCCCTCACGACTGCAGATTTTCTCTGCCATCTCTCGAATACGTTGCATGTGGTCCTGTCCGGTCATTTCTGTCCAATCTCCAACTCAAACTGCCGAAAAAAATCCGAATTCAAATCTTCAAAAACTCCACTAAATACAAAGATTTAGGTCGATCTTGAGAAGCCCGAAAGATAAAAAAAAAGGCCCTAAAGGACCAATTCGGAATCAGAAGAGTGCTCCGCATGGATAACAAATCGGGAACAAGATGGCAAGGATAAAGGCGTTGAGCTCCCTCACCACGGCATAAACCGCGGTGACTCAAACCTTTCCACCCATCGCCGCGAAGTGCTCAAATTTTCAATAGTTATAAAGTATGGCCGCTTGCCCATCGGGATAATACCGAGCGCGTGTCCCAACTTTTTTGAAACCGAGCGATTCGTAGAGTTGCCGGGCCGGTCTATTGCCCTCGTGCACCTCCAGCCAAATCTCTCGTCCACTTGTCTGAGCGAGTGACTGCACCTCAACAATCAGTCGACGCATCATGCCTTTCTTACGAAACAGCGGCGCCGATGCGAGAAATGTAACCTCAAATGCCGACACTTGATCGCGAAAAAGAACGAAGGCAACCAAATCGGTTCCGAGGCTCAAAATTAAGCCATCTCCAGATGCGCACTCCTCGGCCAGCTGCAGCGTTGTCCATTCCGGTCCGATTGGAAACTCCGCTTGGTCACATATTTGCCGATACAAATTCGAAATAGCTTCGACATCAGCAGGCAAAAGTCGACGCACTTGAAGAGCAGAGTTCAAAAGGCCCCCAGAATCTGAGAACGGAACGGAAAGGAAAAGAAAGGAATCGAACAAAACAGAATGGATCCAACAATGGTTCCAACAATGGTTCCAACAATGGATCCGACAATGGATCCAACGACGAAACATCGCAGAGCGAACAAGCGAGTACGCAAAAACTGCGCACGAAACGACCGAGGACAATTAGCCCGCTATGAAATTCCGAACCTTGTACTTACGCCGCAAAACTTCGAACCACTCGTTCATTCGAACTTCCATTTGCTGCCGGGTGAGGAAGCTTCTGATATTTTCTTTGAATGTAGCAAATGGCAGATTGCCAAAGCGCGCATGATTGCGCTGATAATAACTCAAAGCATCGGTGTCGCTCACCGGGGCGGTTGCAACGTTGCTTTTAAAATCTTCGAAGTTTCGCGCCAAGAGTTTTCGCTCAATCATCGTGCGAAGTTCTTCAGATGAGACTTCGAGGCTCCTCCACCCTGCACGATTTCCCCAGTAATCACTCACCCGCTTAACTGCCGCACTCACATCTCCAGCTTGAGGGGGATTCGCCTGAAGCGACTGCGCCTCAAGCGAAATCATCCACTGATCTAATGACTTAGAAACATTATTTGGAAATGTCTTTTCATCGCCGCTAAGAATTTTTCCTGAGAATCCCACTGAGCTCGTTCTAAAATCTCGCTTCAAAAGATTTTGGGAGGCGACGCTGGATCCAGCTTCATCTGACGCAGCCACGGCCACTGAATCTGATGCTTCACCTGACGCACTTTTCAAGTCTACCTGAGGACTTTTGGAAGCCGCTTGACCTGTCTTTCTCTTGGATTTCCCTCCAGAAATTTCACTCGACCCCGTTGACGACTCACTGGACTGCCCACGGGATGGCGCTTTTGACCGCGCGCTGGACGGCACATTGGACGACTCTCTGGATGGCTTTTTGGACGACTTAAGTGCTTCTTCATATTCGACCGGCGACGCATCGAGTGCGTGATCAATCGCATCGTCAATGCGCACTTCACGACTCGTGATGAAGTGAGTGTCGACTTGTCCCACCACTCTCGTCACAATTTGGGCACTTTCAGCTGGCGTTAGAACCGACTTGGAGTCGACCACGGCCGCGCCAGTTGCGGTTGCGGTTGCGCCAGTTGCGTTTGCGGTTGCGCCAGTTGCGGGTGCGGTTGCGGTTGCGGTTGCGGTTGAGAAAACGAAAATAGCACTCGCGATGAAAGAGTAGAATGATTTGTAGGTTTGAGTAGAATACGGGCGTGTGGAATTTAACATTCCCCATCGTCGCAAAAAATCTAGACAACGTCAGGAAAATAAAAAAACTCCCAGCAGCAAAGGGAGTTGCCGTTGGGAGTCAGAGGACGACCCAGCCTCAAAAGCTGAAACTGGTTCAAAAATTTAAGTCCAAAAGTCAATTCGCACCCTGGAACAGCGCGAGTCCATAATAGGCAAAGCTGAAAGAACTCAAAACCGGGCGATCCCGCATGGACTGGGATACATTTTTGGCTATGCTCTTGGCTATGTTCTTGGCTTCAGTTCGCCACTTGCAAACTAGAACAAAAACTTAGCAACCACCGAAGCGGTGTAGTAATCGGTTTTCTCTGGAGCTTTCGTGCCCCAAGGTTGCGACTGGTAACCGTACGCATAACCGCTGTTGTTGTTCGTTGAACTGTCGCGGTAAAATACGTTTGTGAAATAACGAACATCGACACCGATTGAGAAAGAATCCGAAACGGCGATGTCAAGACCCACAACTGGGCCAATATCAAAAGCATCCGATGTGCGAACTTCA
The DNA here is from genome assembly GCA_043758635.1 of Bdellovibrionales bacterium. Taxonomy (GTDB): domain Bacteria; phylum Bdellovibrionota; class Bdellovibrionia; order Bdellovibrionales; family JAMPXM01; genus JAYVND01. Next base: position 2,801 of record JAYVND010000297.1, on the reverse strand, counting down.
AAGTTGCCGTAACCGTAATCAAACGAACGACGAGCCCAAGCACCAGCCACACCCACAACTGGGCGGATGCGACCTGGAAGCAGCTGATACTTTGCCGCGAGTCCTAAACCATACTGCTTTACGTCGTATGATTGCCCGTAATTGTAGACGTCATCGAAGCTATAAGATGCATAGTTGAAATCACCTTCCAGCACGAGACGCGAAGGTAATATCACACCAATCTGCACTCCAGTATTCAATCCCCCGTGAACGTTGGTCGAGTTGGAAGCTTGGTTAGTACCGACCAACGCACCCACGTAGTATTGTTGATCGTCATCGCGGTGACGACGCTCAGCCTTGTAGGATTCGCGGAGCTCTGCTTTTTCGCTCATGTCTTCATCTTGAGCCGGGGTATCAACGATCACTTCTTTTTTCTTTTCGATCACCACTGGCGTTACGATCACTGCTGGTGGCGGAGCCACCTGCTGAACGATCTGCGGCTGCGGAGCCGGCTGCACATAAATTGGCGTAGGAGCGGGCGCCGGAGTTTCAACTGGTTGTAATGCATTGTTGAAACGGTCGCGACGGCGCATCTCGTCTTCCATACGTGCACGCTCGAGAGCCTGAACGATTGAATCCTCAGTGCCAACTTCTGTCGCCTGGCGTTTTTTGCGCATATTATCCGCAGCGCTCGCTTTGAGTGGCGTGTCTTCTACAACCGAAACAGGCATCTCTTGAACCGCTTGCTGACCGACACGTTGGTTGTTCAGAATCACGATCGGATTGTTACCCATCGCGCTCGCCGCCGGCGAACCAGCCGAGTAAGCTTGTGACGGAACGGTCTGTACGGTCGGCTGAGAAGCTTGTGCATCCACCAACTGGTTTGTTCGCTCGTCGTAGACCATCGTATTGCGCGCAAACTGAGCCGCTTGTGGCTGCACTTGATAAACTGGCGTGACCGCTTGAGCCGGCTGAGCGTAAACGCTTTGCGCATGTGGTGCTGGTACCACTTGCACTGCCGTTTGGGCATAGGCCTGACTCACCATGATGAGCGCCAGTAAGGCGATGAGTTTATTCATAACAATTCTCCCTTTTGAATTGGGGAAATCCCAATTCACTCTGTATGAACGAAGCTTTTTAACGTCGTCAGGCCCGTATGAGAGCAAGGGTTGTGCCGCAAATGGTCAAGATCTGATCCAAAATCTTTAAGTGGTTATAAATAGGCTGCATTTTTCTGTGAGCAGGAGGACTGGCGCGCCAGAGGCTGGAAGATTTTGGATGGTGTCAAAGTAGGTAAATGTACGTTTCACAAAACAAACATGAAATTAATTCTTGAACAAAGGCCCCTCTTTTGGCTAAAAGAGGGACTCTCTCCGCAAGGAGAGCGTTTTCTGTCTCTCCGCAAGGAGAGCGTTTTTTGTAGTGGCGATGTGGAGAAATGGTAAACTCGTTCGACTCAAAATCGAATGCTAACGCTTGGCGGTTCGAGTCCGCCCATCGCTACCAACTTTGAACTGAATTTCAGGTAGGAGAGTTTTGCTTTCGAGTTGGCGGCGCTCGTGCTACCTACCTCCTCATGATCAAGACTCTCTGTAGCCAGTGCTCCGCTCCTCTCCCAACATTTGAATGTCAGGCCTGCGCAACCGCGCTCTGTAAGCGTTGTGCTCAGTTCGCCGACATGGAGATATTTGAGTGGTTAGCGGAAATGCCCAAAGGCCTTAAATCGGGCGCCTACTGCAACTCCTGCTTTGTCATTCACGCTCAGCCGCAGATCGAGGCCTATCAGGAGCTCAGCGACAAAGCCGACCGGGTCGCCCTCTTTGAGATCTCTCAGAGCAAAGAGACTCGCTTCTTCAAACGAAATAAAAAAGCGTTCAAAGTTATGAACTGTGTCGACCGGCGTGAGGCTGAAGTTCGGCTTTCATTCATGGCGGCACAGGCGGGCTTTCACGCCCTCGTTGATATCGATCTTCGTGCCGAAAAAGTTCACACGGGTGGTTCTTACAAGAAGTCGAACTGGAGTGGTACAGCCATGCCCGTCAACGCCGATCCTGCGAAGCTCAAAATTCGAAAATAGCGCCTAGCAAAACGGCCATCTTTTTTCGTTGAGTGCGTTTTCCCGCACCTGATACTGCGGCTCTAAAACTTTTCCTCGCAAAACCCAGTCCGATATCTCGATATTTATGATCAGCTCGAGGCGCGTGAGCGGCCGCGCGCATTTACTGCTAGAGGCTTTGTGGGATCAATGGAAGCAGATCAAGAACTTCGGGGGCTGCGCCGACACTTGAAAACCCACCATCATGGTAGAGATTCTGCATCGTCAGCTTGCGCGTGAGATCCGAAAATAGCGCGATACAAAAATCCGCGCATTCCTCGGCACTCGCGTTTCCTAAAGGCGCCATCAGTTCGGAAAATTTCAGCATTTGATCAAAACCCGCGATTCCGCTGCCTGCAGTCGTTACCGTCGGTGACTGGGAAACCGTATTGACTCGCACTCCCGATTTTTTTCCGAAGTAATAGCCAAAGGTGCGGCCAATGGATTCGAGAAGTGCCTTTGCGTCATTCATGTCGCTGTACTTCGGGAAAGTGCGCTGAGCTGCAATAAAGCTCAAACCTACAATCGACCCGCCCTGGTTCATCAAGTCACGGTTGTAGGCGACATTCATCATCTTGTGAAATGACACTGCAGAAACGTTGTACGTCTTTTCGAGATAGCTGTAATCTAGATCCGTGTAAGGCTTAGATTTGCGAATGTTGGGCGACATGCCGATTGAGTGAAGCATGAAGTCGATTTTTCCGAATTTCGCTTCGACTCGGTCAAA
>JAYVND010000296.1:0-1734 GCA_043758635.1 Bdellovibrionales bacterium | reverse complement strand
AAGCGCGAATTCAGGATCTCTTAGATCGGGCAACCGGCGATCTAGAGTCTGATCTTGCGCGCAAGTTCGTTGTGCCTCTGATTGTACGAGGTCCGAGTCCCTACCTTGGATCTCCTCAGTCACAGAATTACGCTTTCGCAAAGGCAAAAGTCTCTAACGCCATGAAGGCCAAAGTCAGAGCCGTTTTAGGTTTTGATCTCAACCGGAATCAGACAGGCGTGATCGAATCAACTCAGAAGTTTTTAAACGTCGCCGAGATGGAATACAACGGACACATTAAAGACTTACTGGATCAGAAAATCGATTACGGCTTTGTGCTTCTCGGTCAGGCTCAAGATGCTCAGACGCCTGTTATGCATATCGCCCTCTCTCGAGCTGACAACGACACCGATCCTCATGGTGGATGGGGAGACGGCTGGCGGTGAAGCTACAGTGGGGATATTTAAAACCAATTGAGTTCACGAACCCCCTTGAGGGATCAGTTTTTGAGAAGCTAAAGCGCTCACTGCTTACGCTGATGATTCGTCAAAAAGATATTTTGTTTCAACAGTCGACAGATCCTGCTGGCAGCCCATGGAAGCCCCTATCGCAGCTCGTTGCCGATACGAAGAACGCCAAGAGCAAGCTGAGCGCAGAAGAGATTTCAGAAAAACAAAAGACAAATCCTAATTTTAAGATGCACAAGATCTTGATCGACACCGGTGCATTGAAGAACTCAATGACGGCAACCTCGGCTCCATATTCGGTGCGCTCGACTGCCGGCAACGTGGTTGAGATCGGTACTAATATTCCTTACGCCAGAATCCAAAACTACGGCGGCAAGATTAAATCTCGCAGCGGCGCAGAGATCGTAATACCGGCTCGGCCATTCATTGGTATTTCAGATAGAGACGACACGCAGATTCAAGAAAAGATCGAAGCGACGGTTAGAAAAATCAGTGTGAAAAAATGATGTCGACCAATCAAGAAGAACGGGTCGAGTTTCCGCTCTCTAAAGTCACCGGGCCCATGCCAGGTTCAGAGCTTTTCGAGATGTTTAAAGAAGAACTGATCAAAGAGCCGGTGCTGCAATTGATGTTTGGCACCTGTGGCCAGCGAGTGTTTACGAAGTACGCACCGAATTTGAACGAGTCGATCGTCCCGGCAATACGTCTTGCGTGGAAGCAAGAGACGTTCATGTCGAACAACACGACTCTCGAAGGCACGGTCGATTGCTTTATTTATTTGCCCACTCGCCTGCGCGGTGATGACAACTCTCTCCGTCGTGTCGGCTCGATCTTTCAGCGGTGGATGTCGGGCGGCATGAGCTTGTTTGACAAGGTGCCAGGGCTTACGGCCTTCGGATTCAATGCCACCTACAATTACGCCAACACGCACGTCTTCGATGGGTTTCAAGCGCCGACCATCGAGATCGAATTACCATTTAGGTTTGATCTTCAGCTCATGCGGCTCGAGACGGCGTTCGATCCAAACGCACCACTCGATGATTCTGATCTCGGATTTATCGAAACGATTCTGCTCGAGATTAAAAATCAAGAAACCAATCTAGATCTTATTCCACAGGGAGTCCTAATTGAAACAGGTCAAAACAACATCTGAGCATGACGTGACGGCAGAGGTGATGATCGTGAAAAGATTCAAGGCCACAAAAGGCCACATGCTTCCGTTATTTTATAAGGGGTCGATCATTCATATTGGAACCACAGAGTCTGTTGAGATCAATGAGAGCCTGCT
>JAYVND010000295.1:0-1734 GCA_043758635.1 Bdellovibrionales bacterium | reverse complement strand
CGTGATCAACGAAGACCGCATCGATGGGGCACTGGGTTCGGTACGCACGGTCACCGAGATATGGAAATTATCTCCTACGTGATTGACGGCGCGATCGAGCACAAAGACTCCATGGGCAACACGACAGTCATCAGGCCCGGCGAGGTTCAACGCATGAGTGCTGGCACTGGCGTGCGGCACTCGGAGTACAATGATCAGAAAGATAAGGTCACTCATTTCTTACAAATTTGGATTTTACCAGAGCGTGAAGGCATCCAACCAAGTTACGGTCAAAAGTCGTTTGCAGATGACTTCGCTCGTAGCGATATGATTTTGGTTGCGTCGAAATCGGGACGAAGCGGAAGCGTGACGATGAACCAAGATGTCGACATGTTCGTGACCAAAGCGCAGGATGCCGGCGAAAGAGATCTGACGACTTTCGCGCATCGTCATCTTTGGGTGCAAGTGATCAGTGGTGAAGTGATGGTTGAAGAAACAAGGTTGAATGCCGGAGACGGAGCGGGGATTCAAAAAGTTGAACACCTCAATCTCAAATGGGCAAAAGGATCGGAATTTATTCTTTTCGATATGCCATGACCAGTTATCCAAGTTCGGGTGTCCAAGTTCGGGTGGTAGAGACCGACGAATCTACCACCCCGTCTTTTTGTTTAAGCCAGTGCACACCGTGCGGGCGTTAAAAGAAAACCGTCGCCCCGACAGAGATGTCATTTAACAAATAGTAATTGAAGAAAACGCCGACCTGGAGATACTTGAACGGAGCATATTGCACGCCTCCGAAATAGTTGGTTTTCACCTGTTTGGAGATGAGCGAATTGCTGGAGTGTTGGTAATAGAGCCGGTCTGAAGTTTCGATGCGGTAAGAAGCCGTCACAATCCAACGATGAGTGAGTAAACTAGCGGTGTAGAGTTGAACCGCAATTGGTTCGGAATCCAGGACGTTGATGTTCAAAATCGAATAGTCGAGAGCGACGCTCGTCAGAAAAATGCCGAGCGAGTAGGTTGTTTGCTGGTCACGAATGATTGAGCTCCCAATTGTACTGGCATTCGTCACTAGAGTTTCATCGAGACTGGTTGCAAAACCGAGATTGAAAGGTCCAAAGATCGCGTTGACGCCGGCGCCGGGAAGAATGGAGCTTGTTTGCAAGTTGTAGCGTGCAAGTATTCCGAGGCTGAGTCGAAAGTGCGTCAGGTCATCGTGACCGTTGTCGTAAAGAGTGCCAGAGCCTCCGCCTGCCAATTTTCGAGAATTGTATTTGGCACGGTCGCGCTCGCGCGCGAGATAGTCGGCGTAGGTTTCAAAACTTGGAGGGCCATAAAATGTGTCTTCACCGCTGGTTAGCGAAATCGCGGCACCGAGTCGCCCAGTGCCTTTGACGAGAAGAAAATCAGGCGCTCCTTTGTAAACAATAGCACCAATGCCCCATTGGTCTTCTGTAGGGACACCAGCCGGGTTGATACTCAAGACCGAACTTGTTGTCGGGAAGGCCGGCGCAGTGGTCGAGTGATTAGATGAGCCGTCACCTGGACCGCGGCAGTACTGACCTGCGGAGATGCAAAATTCCGCCTGCGCGAGGTTCGCATAGAGACAAGAGATCGAAATGAGAGTGGGAATAAAAACGCGCATCGTATTTAGAATGGCACACGCCCCAACGTTCAGAATTCAAAATGTGCATTTCCCGACGAACGAATAGAGCTTTATTCATTCGCCAGTATGACTGTTACCTGCGAGTCGAC
>JAYVND010000294.1:0-1735 GCA_043758635.1 Bdellovibrionales bacterium | reverse complement strand
CTAAAATTGACGCTACATCGGAACTCAAACTCAAGCTATTGCAATTTGCAGCAGATTCGGAATGAAGATTGCACTTTACTAAATTGTCTCAAACCCCTGACCGGAACGACGATGCTGCTTCCGTTCATTTGAAAGCTTGCGCCAACTTGCTACCTTCACGACATAGCCTGAAGAATCGGCTTGTTCTCAGTTGTTCTCGGACTCTGGTATTAAAATAAATCCTCTCGGATTATCTTACGTTGAGAATCTCAACCAATAAGGACATCAAATGTATAAAGGTATTTCCACGTTCCTGATCTTCACTCTTGTTATCGCAGCCTCTGCCGATGGCTCAGCATTATCTGCCGTCGATTTTCTATCGGCAGGGAACACAACGTATCAAGTTTACTTTCGTAAAGAATCCCTTATCCAACGCGGACCTCCGGAGATTTTAAAATGCAAAGAGGGCATATTGAAAATCGATTCGCTCGATCAGCCTGCGCCGTTTCAATATATCGCTTACCTACCAATTCAGTTTACGGCTTCGAATTTTAAACTTAATGCAAATATCGTAACGAAATTGCGGCCAGACGGCCAAATTGCTGATTTTGAGCTCAATGCTTACTACATGCCGACTAATGCCGCGGTCGGTTCGACTCTCGTCAATATGAGAGTTGAGAATCAGAAAGCAGACTTTAATATTTCGCTCACGGCAGATGGTAGAGTGTCAGAAGATCAGCATAGTAATTCGTTTGTTACCGCAAATCCTGAAATGCCGAACTACGTTGCAGTGATGAATTTAAATCCAAGTCAAACATGTGAGGAACTTCTAACGAAATATAGAAAGAAAAGATGATACGAACGGTCCGAGAGGACTCTTCAACTCTTGAACTTCAAGATTGGATTCAGATGCACGCATAACTTGCTGAATGTTAGGTTGTCGCGGCGTCCAGATATTTTACTTAGAAGTGCATTTAAACGCTGGGTCCCGACTCGAACACGCTCGTAATGCGCGAGCGTGTAAGTCTCATCCCAAACCGCATTCGAAAGATCCGAGGTCGTCAGCATTCGGTTTTCACGGTTTGCCAATAGCAGATGTTCAAAAATCTGCCTTGTCGCTTTCCCTTGTAGCAAAAGAGTTGATGTACCCGAGGTCAGCCGGCCCTCAATGGAGTCATAAAAAATTTCTGCACAAGCGATTTTTTTAGAGCGAAGACGCTCTCGCCATAACGCCTTGTCAGAATCACCTAAGGTCGACAGTAATAGTTCAAGTTGCTGACTTGCGATTCTGCGAATATTTTCTTCGCTAGCGATTTGACTTGTGAGCGCCAACAACAAAAGTCGCTGGGCGAGTGGAATTTTCTCATGCGTTTCTGTTTTTGTTCCACCAGCTTCGTTTTGAAGTGATAAAATACTGCTCTCGAAATAAGTGAGGTGATTGAAAGGTATCGCTCGAAACGGATTCAATGGCCGACCTGTTGAAAGAAGTCCTTCTGCAAGTATGTCAAAGTAGCAAAGTCGTACGTCAGCTTCGTTGACCCCAGAACCTGAGACAGCATTGTCGCCGGCACTCTCGCCGGCACTATCGATAAAGTAATCAAGTCGCACTAAGGCTTGCTCCGTGCTGATGAGTCTCATTTCAGCGACCATGAGAGAGTGTTGGACATCAACATTATGAAACAAGCGGTTTTTGGTTTTACTCAACTGCAGCAATGCGCGGTAATGGTGTCGCATTTTTTCTGGCGGTGACATGAAC
>JAYVND010000293.1:0-1737 GCA_043758635.1 Bdellovibrionales bacterium | reverse complement strand
GGCCGCTCTTGCTGTTCCACTTTGCAACTATCATATCCGGCCGGGACCTGCGTCGGAGTACGTGTCGCTTCATGATGTCGACAACGCACGCTCGCTATTGAGTGCGCTAGCCAAAAAAATGAACAAACCAGTTGCTTGACAGGGACAAACCAAAAAAGATGTCTCTAGCCACCATCGAAAGCTCAGACGGCACTTGAAATTTGACCCTGCTTAGAGCTTTCGATTTCTTTGAGGAGAGATTTCGTTATGGCCAACTTGCAGTCGATAGATCTCAATCATTTTATTCCGGTCGAAAAATCTCTCTTTTTTTCACGAAACGATGTAGATGATCCGCGCTTCGGCGATCTCACGCGGTCCACTGAGTTGAATGGGATCAAAGACTTAGAGACAAAAGCCAACGTCCTCGTGGGTTACCCCGACGATGAAGGGATTCGAGTCAACGGTGGGCGGATTGGGGCATCGAAAGCTCCCGATACGGTTCGAAAGTATCTCTACAAGATGACTCCGCCCCTTCTCGGCGTGGCTCCCCCCGCAGGGGCTGGAGTTCAAGCCGATAATGGCAGCGACCTCACTCCAAAAGCTGCCCTGCAGATATTTGATCTTGGGAATTTATCAAACAAGGGAGATTTACTCTCTCGTCATGAGCTTGCGCAGTCAGCGGCATCTCAAGTTCTGCAGGCGGGCTCGCGCTGGATTTCGATCGGAGGCGGGCATGATTATGGATTCCCGGACGCTGCGGCCTACATCGAGTGGGCCAGCGCCGCTGGCGAGCGACCGTTGATTTTGAATTTCGACGCTCACTTAGATGTAAGATCAATGGAGCGCGGAGTTTCGAGCGGAACTCCATTTTTTAGAATGCTCGAAAAATATCCTGATGTTGATTTTGCCGAGATTGGAATTCAAACTCAGTGCAACAGTCGTGCGCATTTGGCCTGGGCTCAAACGCGTGGCGTACGCGTGCTCACGCAAGAAGAAGTGCTGATCTCAGGCCAGAGTTTTGCGACGCAAGTTTTGAATCTGCTTGGCGACTGGCTTTTAAAACCTCGCTCAGTTTTCCTGTCGATTGATATTGACGGGTTCACTTCAATGGCCGCACCGGGGTGCAGTCAAAGCTGGAGCACTGGCTTCTCGCCGCAAGAATTCTTCTCCACCTTGGCTCATCTCTTGGGACGCCTCGATGTGCGTGCCCTTGGTGTCTACGAAGTTTCACCACCACTCGATCGCGACGATCAAACATCCAAACTTGCGGCCCAAATTATTCATCGGGTGGTCTGCCAATGACGAATGAAGCATCTCTTTCAAACTCGACAAAAGAGGCTTTAGACGTGACATCGAGAGAGTCAGCAAAGAAGCGCGGCTTTGGATCTGACAATCACAGTGGCGTTCACCCACGCTATTGGGCTGCAATGGCGCGCGTGGATGCTCTCCATGAGCCGAGCTACCAGACCGACAGCGTGAGCGCGCAGGCTGATGAAATGTTTCGCCGCCATTTTGGCTCGGGCACAAAATCATATTTTGTCTTCAACGGAACTGCGGCCAACGTCCTCGCACTCTCAGTGCTAGTTCAGTCGCATCATTCGGTGATCTGCTCATCACATGCCCATATTGCGATGGATGAGTGTGGCGCCCCAGAAAAAATAATTGGTTGCAAACTCGTAATGGCCGAGACACCAGATGGAAAACTCACACCGGAACTGATTCGACCATTTTTAATTCGGCGGGGCGATCAGCATTTCT
>JAYVND010000292.1:0-1740 GCA_043758635.1 Bdellovibrionales bacterium | reverse complement strand
CGCTCGAGCACAATCAAGTGAGCCATTTTCAACGATTTACTGCCGCTCCGGAAGTGACTCGAATAAAATTTTAATATCAGGGTGAGAAGTGGTCTTGGGTAAGCCTCAACAAGTCCCGCATAAAACCGAACTTGGCCGACCCCTCGCTTGGAACTTTGTCTTTCCAATTTCTGGCGGAAGTTGCGGTTCAGGTATTGGAAGGGGGGACGGCCAGCCTAGAGGGCGGTCAGGGCCGAAGAGCGCATGGATGCGCGTCCCCCTAGAGAAGCCCGAATCGTAACTTCCACCAGAAGTCGGATCCCAAACTCCAATCGTAGCCGCCCAAGACCCAATCGTGAAAATCGAAATTAGTTTGAAGCGCGATTTTCGACTGGCGATTGGTGCAGTGAGCACGTCCGGTAGATCAGGTTTTCAAGCCAGATGTGGGCTGAAAGTGGTGAACTTTTTAAAGCTTTATCGGTTTCAGCTAAGATCAGCAGCGAGCTTTCGAGTTTGCGCACACTCCAGAGTTTTGCCTGTTGCAAATAATTCTGCAGGAAGTACGGCGAAACTTGCGCATGGGTTGCGAGTTTTTGTCCGGCAAGACCAAGAGACTCCCCTTGTTTGATCATCAATAAAATTCGCATATGACGGGCGACTAAGGCAACGACGCCCATTTCGTTTTGGCCTTGATCGAGCAATCGAATCAGCTGTGTGAGCGCGCCCACGCGATCGTTACTTGCGATTTGTTCCGTTAATTCGAAAACGCTTTCTTCACGCTGTTGCGACACGCATTGGGCGACGTCTTCTAAATCAACGTGTGTTCTGGGACTGATGTAGTCAGTTAATTTTTTCAATTCGGATTCGATTTCAGTCAGTTGACTTCCTGCCAAACGATGCAAAAGCTGCACAGCCTCGATCGAGATACTCAGACCCATGCCCTTGCAGATGTGTTGAATCCAACCTGGAATTTGATTCTCGTAAGGTTTTTTAAATTCCACCGAGAGTGATTGCGCGAGCAATAATTTTAAAACGCGTTTTCTTTTGTCGATTTTTGTTCCGACCAAAACAAAAACGGTGCTTTCAACTGGTAACTTCAAAACGGGCTCAAGCAAATCCCATTCTTTGTCGGTCAAATCCTGAACTTCGCGCAAGATCACAACTCGACGAGCAGACATCATCGGCAATGTTTCAACTTCGTCTCGGACATTGGCCAGATCGGCATCGGCAGCGTAGTAAGAGCTCGCGTTGAAATCAGCAAAGCCCCCATGCAAAGCACAGGTTTTCAAATAGCTGACTGCCTGTTGCAGAAGGTACGGTTCTTCACCATAGAAAAAATAGAGCGGAGAAAAAGTTTGCGAATCGAGCGACTTTTCAACTGCTTGATAGAATTGCTGAGGTTCAAGTTGAGACATCGATTCTTTCTTGAGCTGAAATTCTGCTCGAAACCATTTTTAATTCATCATCGTTTGAGAATTAAAAATTTTCGGTCATTCGATCATGCGCTTCTGACATCATGTTCAGCGCCATAATTTCAATGTTTTGCCTTCTCGAAGAAAGGTTGTAAAGTGGATTTACGGTGTTCAGGCCGGCTTGAGTGACTTGGGGTGCCACATAGGTCCGCTCACCAGAAAAAGTTCCTTCCCATAGTATTGATCGATCCGTGCTCCGAAGCAGTCGAATGCGAGTATTCACGAGAATTCGATACTCGGAGGCAAGGACAACACCCCTGGGTAAATTTCCGCCTTCACGTTTTCCACC
>JAYVND010000291.1:0-5681 GCA_043758635.1 Bdellovibrionales bacterium | reverse complement strand
GCGTTCACTTAATTTGCGACTAATGCTATCACTCACTCCATCAAGAGAGCGTAATCCACTTATTTCGCAAGGAGTGCTTTGATCTTCGCTTCAATCTTCTTGTCGTCACCCTCGACGTAAGCTTCGTGGCGCTCGGCAACTTTGCCGTCTTTTCCGACAATAAAGCTCGTTGGCATCTTATCGATCTCAACTTGTTTTGCGAGGACTTGCGCTTTTCCGTCGGCAACCAATGGTACAACTACTGGGTGCTCTTTCAAAAAGGCACGAGCGTCGTCTGGTTTTTCATCCATGTTTACGCCAATCACAACTAGGCCCTGGCTCTTGTACTTTTTGTACATCTCGTTCAACGCAGGCAATTCCACTTTGCATGGTTCGCACCAGCTTGCCCAAAAATCATAAACAACGACTTTGCCTTTAAAAGAATTCAAATCAGTTGCCCCACCACCGACAAGATTCGGAAGTTTTGCCGTCGGGAAAGCTGCGCCCTCTTTGACTTTTGCCTGTGCGGAGAAGCCAAGCATGAAGGTCAAACCGAAGGATAGCACGAGTTGGGATGTCGATACGAGAAGCGTACTTTTCATTGGGTCACCTTGCGTTTGTTGCAAAATCTGAAGTCGCCACAAAAATGCGTCTTAAGATGAATGTTGATGTCTGTTGTTCAAAAACGATTGTTCTAAAAATCTCTTGGTTTCATTAATGCTCGTCTTCAAGTGTAGCCGTACCCTCGAGTCGAGTGAAATAGGATTCTCTCATGCCTCGACTTGAGACGATGTTGCCGCAAAGGATGGCACGAACTAAGATAGTCCAGTTTGCTTTTCAAAACTTCAGCATCAAACCTATATCGGCGACAAATGCGTTGATCTTAAGCGGTACATCATCAGTCATTGTCGCGAGCGTGTGCGCGTCGGTCGCATTAGCAAAGGTTTGCGAAAAATACTGTAAGTTACCAAATAAACTAAGGTGATCGGTCATTTGGTAAGAAGGGCGAATACCAATCAGGTACGAATGGTAAGTGGCGAGCGTATTATTCCCAGTATGAAACGGCCCAGCAGAACCCATGTAGTAATCTTGGTAAAACGTTGCTTGATTCTGGGTGTAATAGCGAAGCACGAGCGAAAGATTTGTTTTGCGCCCGATCTCTTTGGTGAGTCGTTCTTCAAGTGTGTGAGAGAGAACGCCCCAACTGTCGTCATAGAGGCGATAAGTATTGGCCCAGGTTGTGCGCCAACTGTCGATGTAGTGATTGTATTTGACCGCTGCTGCCGTGCGGTTTCTGGTTTCGGGATGTGCTTCTGGAATTGCTGTGATGTTTCCGTTGATGTCGAGTTTGGCACGGCGATAGGGACTGTAAAGGCATCCATTTTCGACTCGGAAGTCATAGATGAATTGAATAATATTTACTTTTGAAAGGACTTGAGTGAGAGAAAGCGAATAGGTTTGGTTTTCCATCGGCTTATCGAAACTCAGATCGGACGAAGATCTCACGTGATCGTGCCCACTCGCGAAGCCAAAAGAGACAACCGTGTTCTTCGTATTGAACTCGCGGGTTCCACCAGCACTGTAGGTGTGCGACTCGTAGTCATTCTCCTTACTCTGAATGTATCCAAGGTTGATAGTTCCGTCGGGAATTTGGCTCTCATAGCCGCCGCTGAATTCGATTCGTCGATCGGCAATGCGACCTTTTGACGAATACGTTGTTACGTCCGCAGATGCGCTCGAGACCAGGTCTTCAGCCCAGCCGGCATTCACTTTCATCGTGTCGTGATTAAAAGTACCGCTCACCTCTAGAGATGGTGAGGTGACTTGAGTGCGCGTGTCATCATAGCGACGGATAACAGACTCGGCTTCGATTTCTGCATAGACAGGTGATGCGCAAAGGAGGGTCGCGCCTATTGAAAGTAGCGTCGCTGGAACGATGCGCACGAAGAATGGGCGGCGTAAACTCATAATCCGATCTCCAACGTCACGTTTGCACCGTAAGTGACAAAGCTATTGTTCGCATTGAGAAGAACGAGCTGTGTTCCCCCAAGACTTGCGGAGGCGATACCGCGCAAGTTGTAGCGGACGGCGACCACACCTTGTGCAAAGCCATTGAGACTTTTGCTTCCGACGAAAACCCCTCCAGCCTGTCCCGGTATAAAAAAACCAGCTGAGTAAGAAAGCTGAGCTGAGACATTCTTGAAGAGAAGCGCATCGTTTCCAATTTCGAACCCAGCCAGTGTTCCCGATGAATCGAGAGTGACAAATTGGCCGGCGAGTCCTTTGAGATAAAAACCTGGACTCACGTACTTCATGTATCCGATCGACCATTCGTACTCGGAATTGATAAAACGAGAGTAAGAACCTTGAACGGCCTGGCTTACGAGAGCGATGGGTCCAAATTTTTCTATATCTTCACTGTCAACAGTTTCAACACTTGAGTTCAACCGGACTTCGGCAGTTGTCGGAATATATCCGACAGCACGCTGCTTCGGACTGAGAACCACGAGAACTTTGTAAAAATCGCCCTGTTTGCCTTTTGTCACCCTTGAAGACGCGAGCAACACCGCCTTTTCGGGCAAGATTGCAAGCGGGCGATAATTCATTCCCGGCGCAGAGTAAACCAGGATGCCATCCCGCAACGTAATGAGTGTGGTTTTTTGTTTAGTCGCCGGTTTGACAGCCGGCTTGACAGGATCAGCGGCCAGAGCCCATCGCGAAGAAAATGAAATCATCAAACTTGTCGCAATCGCAAAAAAGAAAGAGAATTTCAACGCTACATTTATAGCACCGATGCCGAGTAACGAAGCTATTTTTCGAGAAGAGCCGTGAGCATTTTGAAACATGGAAATAGTTTGACTGGGCAAATGCACCAAGGTCAACGAGAGTCATGCATCGCCGACGAGTAATTTAATTTAGAACGAGTGGATATCGGGTGGCCTTTTTCGACTCAACTCACTACTCTTTCGTAAGAGAACAACGACCGATTGGGAGTGATCGACGTGAGATTTTCAGAATCAACGGAGTCCCCGCGAGTGAAATCACAGTCAGAGGAAAAGCCGCGGGCGCAGGGACCTGAAGAATTGAGTTTACAATTACTCGTTCGTGATCAGCTTCGAATGCCTGTTCGAACACATTTTCGATCGTATTTGCGGCCACAAGCTTTGAACCTTCTGTGCTTCGTGCTAGGCGTGAGTGTTGTAAACCTCTCCGCAAATGTTTTTGCCCAGTCAGCGAGCCAGACTCAAGGCCAGACTCAAGGCCAGACTCAAGTCCAGACTCAAGTCCTGACGCAATTGCAGAATCGAGACAAGATTCCATTCCAGAATCACGGTAAGACTCCTGACCAAACTCGGGGTAAGACTCTAAGCCTTATCCCAGGCCAAAACCCAGGCCAAAACCTAGGCCGGAAGCTAACGTCGCGAAAGAGTCGAACTTTAAAGTCAAATTCGAGACGAAAGTCTGGCGCACATTCCTCTGCTGCTGCGGCAAGCTCACCACACATTGACCCGGCGGCTGATCCGCAATTGAGTCAGTCCGTTTCAGCAGATCAAGAAAGTGCATTACGTAATATTGGTATCGCTCGTTTCACTGCGGCCGGTAATGTCACTCTGTCACAAGCAGACGCTGACGGCTTGGTGAAGTTAATCGTTAAAGAATTGCAGAACAAAAGTTTCCTTGAGCCAAAATTGGTCGAGCGGGCACTCACCGCACGGACTCCCGCCGACGATATCAAATCAGGAGCAGGCGGCGATGCAGTAGATGGTTACTTAGTTGGCGAGATTCTTCCAAACGCGATCTACGTTCGAGTGATGTCGGGTCGCTCGGGCCGTTCGCTCACGGCTTTAAAAATCCCTCTCGAAGATACGGTTACCGGTTCAGCCCTGCAAAATCTTAAAACACGCGAGCAAATCGCTGCACAAGTTGCGGATCAGTTCATTGAGACTTTCCCGTACCGTGGCTTCGTAACCAAAGCCGGCGTTCGTTTGGTGAGAATCAATTTAGGTTCCAAGCACGGCATGCAACGCGGACTTCATATGAAGGTTTTTGAATTTGCGAACGGTAATTTTCATGGGGCTCGCAAAGATTTGGGAGAAATTGAAGTCGTGAAAGTTCTCGGCCCGAATGACTCAATCGCAAGCTCTGCGCACGTCGTGGGTCAACTTCAGCCATTTAATAAAATCGGCTTTGATGACAAGGTCGTGACGTCGGTCGCCGACACTCAGGGACCAAAACGCGGCTACGCGTATGTTGGTGTTGAGGATATGAATATGGATTCGCAGTCGGCAGCTGCAAATTACACCAATCGCACGTACAAAATGAGCCAAGCGCCGTTCTTCGGAATCGGCCTCGCGATCCGTCGCTTTTCTCTCGATATGCGATACGGTCAAGCTCGCAACACAGACTATGACGTGACCTACACCGAGGCCGTTGCACTCTATCGAGGGTATCAACACAATCGAGGGGCTTGGGATTTGGATGCTTGGATCGGTGGAAGAATAGGAATTTTCAACGTCACCACTTCTCCAAATATTCTTGGAACTCTCGCCTCATCGACCGGGGTGTCGCCAGCTTTTGCAGGAAGCGTAACTTACAGTCCAAGCACGAGCATTTCAATTTTCTCGCAGCTCGATGTTTATTATCCCGTCATTTATTCAGGGCAAAATTTAGGGTTTCTTCCATACAGCGTCAGCGGCGGAGTTTCTGGGGGCGCACGCGTGATGTTCACTCAGCGATTCGGAGTGCAGGCCGGCGCACGAATCAAATCCTTTCGTCGGGCAGTGGATGGCTTAAGTTCTGTTCAGGAACGACAGACGTCATTCTTCGGCGATGTTGTCGTTGGGTTTTAAAATGTTGTTACTCACGCCATCTCGCACCGATTTTCTAAATCAGTTTTGGCGAGCCTATCCGCAGGCGCCTAATTCAAATGACGCTTCGAAGTGGCATGGAGTCCATGAGTTCATGAGTGCGCTGGACCTTCGCGAGAGCGAGGTTCCGATTTGGGTCTGCGGCCGCCTCACGCAACTCGATATGAACAACGCCACAATCGAGGGTGATGGCCTTGCGTTGTTGATTGAGTTTTTGCCGACCACGCATTGGACTGAAGATGGGCTTTCGCATCTTTGTAATTTTGAAACTTCACAGCTCGCTCAGGGGGATCTGGTCGCGCTGTTCATTAAGTTCGCCGACTCAGCTGGTGTAGCTTTATATCAAGTAGCTGAGTTGAAGTTGCTTGTCGCGAGTGAAATTCAAGCAAGCCCGACCTCGCAAGCTGCTGGCTCGCAGTTTGATCCGAGCGCTGCAGGATTCAGTGTGGCGAAAGCTCGATCGTGGATGCGTTTTTTGGCAGTTGTGCGGGCGCACTTCACTTCGCAAAATTTTATCGAGGCACTCACTCCGACTCTCGTACCTTCGCCGGGTACCGAGCCGCACTTGGACCCTTTTGTGACTCGATGGGATTATGGTCAGGCCTCGTGCGATTTCTATCTGCCGACGAGTCCGGAATTTCATCTAAAACGCATGCTCGTGCGCGGCTGCAGTCGCGTTTTCGAATTCAAAACTTGTTTCCGAAATGGTGAAATAAGTGAGCATCATCAACCTGAATTTCAGATGCTGGAATGGTATAGGGCGTTTAGTCATCTCGATGCAATTGCCAAAGATGTGGAGGAGCTTTTTGAAAAGCTCGCTCTTGAGTTTAACGT
>JAYVND010000290.1:0-1741 GCA_043758635.1 Bdellovibrionales bacterium | reverse complement strand
CATGTCCGGTATCTCAATGGCGAGTCAAAAGCTTACTTTGATGCTCCAAGAAACGCAGGTAAGCCAACCCTTAGACTTTCGAGACAGTGTTCGACACTATACACAAGGATCGAAAGTCCCGGCGATCATTTCGCCGTTTATAAAACTTGCAATTAAACGAGTTTTCAGTACGTCAAGATTCGTACCAACCGTAGCTCCGTTAACCCAGCTAGAGCACCTTGATTTCGGCGACGTCGCTGCGGAAAATGAAACTAGCCATCTCCTCGATTATTTTGTTGCTACCGGACAGTACAACGATGTTAAGCGAGGGCGTGCACGATTAGTCGTAGGTCGAAAAGGATCAGGCAAAAGTGCAATTTTTTATGGCGTTTACGAGGCGTTTGTGCGGAGTCACGACTACGTGGTCGTAGATCTTAAACCCGAAGCTCACCAGTTGAGCGAATTTCGCAGCCTTGTTCTACGCGAACTGGAGATTGGCGGAAAAGAGCATGTGCTTACTGCATTTTGGCACTATGTGCTCCTGATCGAGATTGTCTATAAAATACTGGAAACCGAAGAAAGTGTTGCCTCCCGAGACCCAGAGATGGCAAAATGTTACGTCAAGTTATCGAACCTTTACGATTATGAAGCCAACGTTGAGGAAGGTGGTTTTTCTGAGCGTCTTTATGAGCTAATTCAGCGAATTAGTGAAAGGGTAAAGTCGGCCGGCGGCGGTCTTCGCAGCGATGAGCTTACAAAGCTTATCTACGAGAAAGACATTAGTTCTCTTTCGAATGCGCTTGCTGAGTATCTAAGCAAGAAAGAAGCAGTTTGGCTTCTCATCGATGGTTTAGATAAGGGTTGGCCAGTAGGCGGAATCGCTGATGAAGATGTGCTGCTGATAAGGTGTCTCTTGGAAGCGAGTCGGAAAATCCAAAAATCCTTCGAAAAACGTTCCGTTAACACCAACGCTGTTGTATTTTTGCGGAATGACGTATGCGATCTTTTATTGCCTGAAATTAAAGATAAGGGTAAGGAAACTGCTGTTTACCTTGATTGGACAGACGTTTCTGCATTTAGAGAGATCGCGCATCGACGCATGGTGGTAAGCGCTGGTGAGAACTTACCGTTTGATCAGCTGTGGCAGATGTATTTCGATAGTCACGTGAATGGCGAAGAATCGTTCTCTTACATCGTGAGCCGGACATTAATGCGTCCACGCGATCTTATCAAATTCTTGCGAAACTGCGTCACTGTAGCAGTCAATCGATCTCATGAACGAGTTCTTGAGGCTGATATTGAATATGCTGAAAAAGAATATTCCGAAGATCAACTTCAAGAACTGTCTTTCGAATTGCGGAGTGTATTTCCGCATTTGACAGATATTTTGTATGTGCTTATCGGCGAAAGTTACGTCTTAGGAGCTTCTGAAGTAGAGACGATACTTTTCAAAGGTGGTGTTGTTAAGTCAGATATTGAGTCTGTTATAAAAATACTCTTGTGGTTTGGTATTCTTGGAATTATTGATAATTCTCAACGTGAGAAATTTGCATATGATTTTAGGTATGGTGTAGATCGGCTGATGAAAAGCGCTGCGAAGCCGGTTCAATACGTAGTTCATCCAGCTTTCAGACTAGCGTTGGAATCAAAAGCGACATAAAAATTAGATCGAAAGCACAAAGACACGTCCTGAAAACAAGGGCCTATGGGTCCACCCCCAACTTCTTATCCCACGGATTCCTAGAAAATGACGGCGAACATC
>JAYVND010000289.1:0-1742 GCA_043758635.1 Bdellovibrionales bacterium | reverse complement strand
TATTTCGTTGAAACGGATCAGTGGGCCCGCATTTCAGCTGGGCAAGTGGACCTCATTTATGGTGCGAAGGGTTCAGGCAAGAGCGCAATCTACCACCTCATGATGAGCAAAAAACAGGAGTTTAAAGCCCGAAAGATACTGCTCATCTCTGCTGAAAACCCTGACGAAGATCCCGCATTTACCGAGATAAGCTCCGAACTCCCAACAAATGAAGCCGAATTTAAGGGATTGTGGAAGCTCTACCTATGTTCTGTGGCCGCGATCCGCGCACGAGATGCAGGTGTAAAAAACTCGCAGTTAGACGAAGTCCTAGCATACCTTGCTGAATTGGGGCTCGTTGAAGGCCATGTAAGCCTTAATTTTATCGTTCGCCGTATTTCTGACTATGTTACTCGATTTTTTAAGCCATCTTCTGTTTCTGCAACGACGAATTTTGACGCGACGACTGGAATTTTTACTGGCGTTACAGGAAAGATATCGTTTTCCGAACCGCCGCAGGCAGACCATGATCGCGGCGTTCGCCCCATTAGAGAAATCTTACTCAAGTTAGATTCAGCGTTGATGATTGCTGGGCTGACAATCTGGTTGCTCCTGGATCGCCTTGATGTCGCGTTTACAAAGAGCGAACATACAGAAACTTTGGCACTTCGCTCTCTTTTCGGTGCCTATAAAGACATGTCCGGTCTTAATCAAATACGACCGAAATTATTTATTCGCACGGACATTTGGGATCGTATAGTTGATGACGGGTTTCGCGAGGCAACACATGCCACGAGCTCCGCTCGGGCGACGAAGCTGAGTTGGAATACCCCATTGTTATTTAACTTATTTATGAAGAGGCTCCTTCAGAGCGACGTTCTTTGTCAGGAACTTGCGGTCGACCGTGATAGAATACTTCAAGATGTGGTTCTTCAAGAGCAGCTTATCGACCGCATATTTCCGGATAAGATTGATACGGGAAAGAACCCAAAAACGTTCCCCTGGATTTGTGGTCGGCTACAAGACGGTACGAAGCAGACAATGCCGAGGGAACTTATCCAGTTCTGTTTAGCGCTTCGAACTGAGCAGCTGCAACGAATTGAGAATGCGGCTGCTCCATTGCCAGGTGACTTGCTGTTCGAGCGCGCGTCGTTCCGCTCAGCAATTTCTCCAGTTTCAAAAACTCGTCTGTTGCAAACCATTTTTGCCGAAAATCCTGGTTTAAAACCTTGGTTGTTGGCCTTGCGCGGAAAGAAAAGTCTTCAGTCGCTGGACACACTAGCTGCAATTTGGGGCGTTGCAGCCGAAGAATGCAGAAAACGTGCCGATAAGCTCCTTGCTATCGGAGTCTTTGAGCCCAAGCCGCCGCTTTATGATATTCCACTTCTTTACCGGCCTGCTCTGGAAGTCACTCGGGGAGCCGAAGCCGGGCTCCGCGACGAGGCCAGGAGAAATATCGAGACGGACGCAAACGATCCAACCACCGAAGATGATCTAGTTAACTAGACTCCTACAAGAGTGCAGCCATCAGAAACGAAGCCTGCCACCACCAGAATGCAAGGTGAGGAATGATTGTTGAAAACGGACGCTCGAGATCTTTGCCGAAAGTGCGCATCGACCGTAATTGAGTGACACCAGTGTCTCAATCGTCGGAATTGGTGTCAGATCGCAGTTGAATATTATAAAGCCTGCGAAATGGCGATGGCTCATTATCCAGCGTCCGAATGGTCGAAGTCTCAAAAACAAATTAAATGTCGAGTCAG
>JAYVND010000288.1:0-5688 GCA_043758635.1 Bdellovibrionales bacterium | reverse complement strand
AGCAAGGTATGGGGAACTGGTCAAGTCATACGCTTGCGCGAGAGTTGCGGAGGTGAGGGCCAACAATGAAAGTGCTAAGATCGATAATATTCTCATGGACACTTGTTTCGTTGGTATCGCGAAAAAAGTCTAATTGAAAGTAAGTTACCTGCCGATTTTTTAGTCCTAGTCCGAGGGGGCTCACTCGCAGACTTTCAAACCTTTTTGCGTAATAAGCCTTTACCTAGAAGGCGCTGCGCAATGGAGGCTTTCGCACATAGCTCGAGCGACGAGGCGTAGGCATAGTTGCCGCCACTGAGTAGATTCAAAACCTAGGCTTGAGCCTTACATCTACTAGCTTTGTTTATATACGAATGAAGATAATGGCTCTCTCGAGCACGGGGCTATGACTCTGACAGAATTGAATCTGCCATCAGTCAGTTTCAGGTAACAATCCAGTTGGATTGATATTAATTTGTCTTTGCCTTTTGTTTTTTACCTCAGCTCATTAGGCTTCAGAGGATTTGAGGCGTGCGGCTGCAACTAGAGTTCGAAGAATCACAAACCGCGGGCCTGTCTCGGAGGCACAATGACGATTGCGAAAGCGTTTGGCAAAACGTTAAAGAAATTAAGAATTCAAAGAGGCTTTAGTCAGCTAGAGCTTGCAACGCTTGCGCGGCTTGATCGGACTTTTATTTCACTGCTCGAGCGTGGCGAACGGCAACCCACATTGCAAACTCTCTTTGCAGTTTCGAAAGCTTTGTCGGTTCGCCCGGGCCTTATGGTGAGTGAAACGGAGCGAGTATTTAAACCTGATCACCGCCGCGGTCAAATTGTCGGCGGCCGGCGACTGTGATTTAGTTTTTTGATTTCTTTAGCGACGTTGAGCGCTTCACTCTAGGGACCGGCTTCGGAACTTTTGACTTCGGCAGCGGTTTGCCGCTCGCAACATGTTCATCGATCATTGGGCTGTGACGAGTCGGCGCCCGACCAAGCACGCTGTAGTAGCTCGAGAGCGGGAGCTGCGGAACTCTTTCGGCTCCTTCGACAGTCGAATCGTCGAGAATTGCGATTCCTCCCGCATCGATCACGTACTCTTTAGTTCGTTGCTCAGGTTTACTGCCACGTGCTTTCGGAATCGAAATCGCCCGGCGAATAAGTGTCGAAATTTCGACGTAGCTGAGTAAAATAATATTATCGACCATAGCAGACGACTTGAGTTCATCGCTAATTTGCGAAATGCCGAGTAGTTCTGGGCATTCGAAATTAAAATAAGCCGGTAAGACTTTTGATTTAAAGTATGTGGCGAGCGCAACTAAAAATTCTCGCGCTTCTTCGGGCTGAGCACTCTCATAAGTTGCAACCGAGTCGATCACCACTCGCGTGATCCCGTGTTTTTCGACCATCGCTTTGATTGAATAAAAGTGCTCGTCCAAATCGACTTCGAGGGGCGAATCGTAAAGGATAAAAATATCTTTTGCTTTGACGAAGCCTTCGAAATCCATATCCAAATTCCGGGCATTGCGAAGAATCTGTTCACTGTGTTCATCAAGACTGACGAGCAGCCCCTTTTCACCCAGCCTAGCTCCCTCTGCCAGAAACTGCATGCCCGCCACCGTTTTGCCCGTGCCCGATATTCCAACGACGAGTGAGATCGCGCCTTCGAGAATCCCGCCGCCGAGCATTTTGTCCAGTGTGGGTATACCTGATCCGATACGCATGTTAGAGGTCGGCTGATGAGCAAAGTCTCTTCGTCGAGCATAAACTCGAGGAAATACCTGTATCCCTTCTCCCGAAATCATCTTCATCGAATGGCGCCCAGTGATAAATTCTTGCCCGCGGGACTTTGCCACTTCGACCGAGCGATGCACGCTGCGACGGCGGGCCTGATTTCTGAATGTGATGACGGTGTCGGCGAGATACTGTTCTTCGCGTGAACTGGTTTCACCGATAGGGTTTGTGCCCACACTCTCGGTCGTGAGTAAGGCAGTGACGCCCATTTTTCTTAGAGCCTGTAAGAGCATGTGCAGAGAATTTCGGTAAGATCTTGCACCGATTTGGTCACTCGACATGCGAAGTGGCGTGAGACCGTCGATAACCACACGCTTGGCTTTATTTGTCAGCACGACGTCGGAGAGAGTTCTTGAACCAAGCTCGAGCTCATTCAGCAAAGAGAGCGGTGACAAATAAATGAGTTTAATTTTCTCAGCCGCCTCGACCTTCTGAAAATCCCATCCAAATGCCAGCGAATCACGACGCACCTTTTCGGGCTCAATTTCAAAAGAAATAAAAACACCTGGCTCGTTGAAATCAGTCGCTCCACGGTAAAGAAATTCGAGCCCGAAATTCGTTTTCCCAGTTCCAGGCATGCCCTCGACCACGATGACGTTATTGGCGACAATACCGCCAAATAATATCTCATCGAGTCCGGCAATTCCGGTGGGGACCAATTCAGGTTGATAGCTTACGGCTTTTTCCAATGGTGCAATCCTCCGGGCTTTGATTGAATTTATTTTAGTCTGATCCTCGCTATCAAGTAATCATAAACTTGGCGTTGGCCTCGTCTCCGCCTGCCTGCAGCAAAAATTCTCTAAAGTGGGCTGTTCCTGGTAATGATGACTATAGTCATCATTGCTCGTGGTTCGGGAAATCGAAATTGTTTTGTAAGTAAATGTATGGTGCAGATCGACTCGTTCAACTTGAACTTTCAATGGGCTCACTGCCTGGGAATTGATATGCTTCTATGCGAGCCAAAAAAACTGAGGCAGATGCATGAATGAGAATTCACTCCGGGTCGCGATCGAGAACTGCGAAAATGAGCCGATTCATATTTCTGGATTAACGCAGCCGCATGGAATTCTTTTGACCCTTCGATCGTCAGATCTCTCCATTCTGCAGATCAGCGAATGTGTTTTTGATTTGATCGGTATCCATCATTCAGAACTTCTTCATCAGCCACTTTCGAAACTCATGAATGTCACGCCGGTCGAGTGTGCCACGCGCCGCTTGGGCGACCGCATTCAACGACTTTTGAACCCGATCCCGATTGAGATTCAGGCTCATGGCAAAGCTCAGAGATTTGACGGAGTTCTGCATCGAAGTGGCCGAATTCTTATTCTAGAGCTGGAGATGCTTATTGCCGAAGATCGCGGCTGTGGAGGTGTTCGTGAGGTCACTTCCAAAATTATGATGACCGAAAATCTGCAGGAGACTTTGCAACTCGCTTGTCAGGAACTTAAAAAGTTGACCGGGTTTTCCCATGTTGTTGCTTACAAATTTGAGAGTGAGTGGAACGGAGAAGTGATTAACGAAGCAAAAGATGACGGCGTCGGAAGTATGATTCATCACCGTTTTCCAGCTTCGGAAATTCCCAGACAGGCCAGGCTTATCTATACGAACAATTGGCTGCGGCTGATTCCCAACGTCAATTACAAACCTTCGAAAGTGGTTCCCATGATCAATCCGATCACCGACAAGCCTCTAGATATGAGCAATGGCGGTGTAAAAAGCGTTTCCACACTAGGTCGGGAATCGCTCGCGCAGGGCACAGAGTCGGGCACAGAGCGGCTTACAGAGCAGCTTACAGAGCAGCTTACAGAGCAACTCACAGAGCAGCTAAACATACTCGATGGGTTTACAGAGTTTGCCGTTTTTACGCTGGATCAATCCGGAAAAATTCGGAACTGGACGGCAAGCGCACGTCGATTGCTCGGATTCGAGGTCAAAGAAGCAGTCGGAAAAACATTACAATTCTTTTTCGCCCAAGGAGAAGCGCACTCTCATATGCACGAGCAAGTGCTGGCTCAAGTGAGAGACTCGGGGTATGTCGAAGAGGAGCTGTGGCTTTACCGTGCCGACCAGACGAGTTTTTGGGGAAAAATAAAGGCCGCGCCAATTCGTGATAAGAGCAAAGTTGAGATAGGATTCTCAGTGATCATTCAGGATGTCACCAAGGAGAAGTCAGCCGAAGAAGAGCTCAAGGCAATGAAGTTAGCTGCGGAGTCCGCCAACCGGGCGAAGTCCGCATTTCTTGCGAACATCAGTCACGAAATTCGAACCCCACTGGGCGCTGTTCTAGGTTTTTCGGAATTGATGAGCGCAAAGAATTTGTCTGACTCTGAAAAGCTGAGCTTATTCGATAAAGTGCGGCGAAACGGAGAGCAGCTCACGATTCTCATTAATGATCTTCTCGATTTAAGCAAAGTCGAGTCAGGCAAGATTGACATTGAACGACTTGGAGTCAATTTGCCGACGTTGCTCTCAGACTGCGAACAGCTGTTTAAACTCAAAGCTGGTGAGCAAGGCGTGCAGCTCAAATTTCGTGTCACCGGAAAGGTTCCAAAAGCTGTGAAGACCGATCCCACGCGTCTTCGGCAAGTCATCATCAACCTCTTAAATAATGCAATTAAGTTTACTCCATCTGGTGGCAAAGTGACGGTCGACTGCTCCCTCGTTCAGACTCACATAGGGGATCAGATTGCGATTCGAGTGACTGATACGGGCCGCGGAATGTCGGAGGCCGAGATGGAGCGGCTGTTCCAGCCATTTGCGCAGGCTGATGTATCCACGACTCGTGAGTACGGCGGAACCGGATTGGGCCTATTCCTGTCTCACCGCCTCGCGCGCGCCCTCGGGGGCGATCTGTCGATTGAGCATTCAGCACGTGGGAAAGGTTCATGCTTTCTGTTCTATTTTGATCCTGGCGTGATCAATCTTGAATCAAATTTCGAGATTGTCACAGACAAAGATCGCGAGCTTGGGCAACCGGTCGAACCTGAAATCTGTTTGCGAGGCCTAAAAATTCTTGTGGTCGACGACTCGCAAGACAATCGTGATTTAATTCAAACCTACCTCACAAAAGCTGGTGCCGAGATCGACCTTGCAGCGAACGGTGAAGACGGGGTCGCGGCCGCGTTGAAAGGAAATTACCACGTTGTCCTGATGGATGTGCAGATGCCGGTTTTAGATGGCAACCAAGCGATGCGTTTACTTATCGAAAAGAATTTCAGTACACCCGTCATTGCATTAACCGCCCACGCGATGCGTGATGAACGCGATTTTTCGTTGAGCATTGGATTTAGAGATTATTTGACGAAACCGATCGACCGGAAACTTCTGATTCGAAGAGTTTGCGAAATATCTAAAGGCTGATTTCGCTTTTGGCACTTCTAGTCGCCCTGTCGCGCCCACGGCCACTCAGTTGGGCAGGGTCATGATGAGCGGCTTGCCCTTGGTGACAACCAGAGTGTGCTCGTACTGCGCCGTGAAAATGCCGGGGCCCGTTCGCAGAGTCCACCCGTCGCCGCTATCGAGAACCTCCCGGGCACCGTTTGAGATAAACGGTTCAATCGTGATAACTTGATTCGCTTTCAAGATTCGCTTGTCGCGTCGATCGTAGAAGCCGGGAATAAATCCTGGCTCTTCATGAAGTGCGCGACCCACACCGTGGCTTCCGAGATTTTCGATCACGGTGAAACCATTTTTCACGGCCTCAGATTCGATTGCAAATCCTATGCGATTGAGCATTGCGCCCGCTCGCGCTTCGTGCATTGCGGCTTCGAGAGCGGACTTCGCAACGTTGCAAATCTGGCGGTGCAAATTTAATTCTGGCGGAATGATGGCAGAGCCACCGGTGTCGGCCCAATAACCGTTAAGCTCAGCTGAGACATCGATGTTCACAAGATCGCCAGCTTTCAAAACGAGAGGGCC
>JAYVND010000287.1:0-5695 GCA_043758635.1 Bdellovibrionales bacterium | reverse complement strand
ATGCTTGATGACCCTAAATGACGGAAACATTCCAGTTCTACACACGCAGCTAACTTTAACCCTTCCTTTCTTACGACGTTGCCCAAGTGGATTTAAATGCAATGTGTTTATTTCGATGGCCTGGCCAAAATCCTCGCTTCCTGTGCCTCGACCAAGGTCGTTATTCAGCCAGCAAGTGTGCGATCATTTTTGATTTTCTCTATTTGAACCGGGCTCGATTGAAGTCTTTTTTGGTTCGGGATTTAAGAAGATGAGACTCGCGCGATTATGAACAGTATAAAAATCTGTGCTGATATTTTTTAGGACAATCGGATAATCAGATAATCAGAGAAATGGGTAAATAAATAGATGAGCAGATGAGCAAAGGAGTAGATGAACAGACGGGTACAAGAGGCGAGACTTTTGGGCTCATCTAGCATTCAAGTTTTCAAATCGGTCGCGATGTGATTACGGTTCCGTGCGGCTTCGAAAGTGACACCAGCTTTCGAGACCGTTCATTTATTTAGAGATCTTCGCAAACCTACACGAATGCTGCATTGCCCGTGTTGATTGCGACAAAAGATTGAATCTTCGAGACAGATCAATGAGGCCTGTTTAAGTTTTCGTCTTAGCGACACGCGGACCAGGAGGTTGATACTTCGGGCGCACGCGAGTGGCACAAAAAGCTTTTAACGAAAATTCACTTGAAGGATATCCCCATGAAAACTGACATTACATTTCGCAATTTTCGAGGACCGATTCTCGCTGCCCTAGTTTGCCTCCCATTGGCGGCATTTGCGCAAACGGGTGCGACGGCGTCGGTTACTGGCACAGCCTCTGGCGCTCCTACAGGCAAGTCTGCTAGCACGTCTGCAGGCACTTCGGGGCCTTCACACAAAGGCACGCAAACGAATGCGGGCCCAAACGTTGACAATTCTGGAGTGAACTCGACAACGAAGGGGAGTGCTGGGCTGAATGCTGGAGATCAAACTTCAGGAACTCCCGATATGGAAATCACGCGCCAGATTCGTCGCGCTTTGACATCAGATCATAGCCTTTCGACGTACGCTCAGAACATTAAAATTATCACGGTCAACGGTGTTGTGACGCTCAAAGGCCCCGTGAAATCAGCGGCTGAAAAGCAAAAAGCGAGCCAGGTTGCCACTGCAGTGACTGGAGTCTCGAAGATTCAAAACGAAATCACCATCAAGCAATAATTGACGAAGAAATTAAAGATAATTAGTAAAATAAATAATCCGACTTTAGTTCATTTCGCGTTTAATAATCAATCGCCGTACACGAACGGCACTCAGGAGAATATATGACATACAGCAAAGCAGTTTTTGGAATTTTCAAAGGACAAATGATCGCTGAACGAGCGGTCGATACCTTAAAAGATGCTGGCTTCAGCAGTTCTGATATCTCGGTTTTGATGCCAAGCAATGACACGACTCATGACTTTGCACACAAGAAAGAAACGAAAGCACCAGAGGGCGCGACGACAGGTGTGACCACTGGAGCAATTCTTGGTGGCGGACTCGGATGGTTGGTGGGGATCGGCGCTCTCGCGATTCCAGGAGTTGGTCCGTTGATCGCAGCTGGTCCAATTATGGCTGCTCTTGCAGGGGCTGGTGTGGGCGGAGCCGTCGGCGGTATCACTGGCGCGCTTGTAGGAATGGGAATTCCTGAGTATGAAGCTAAACGTTATGAAGGTATGGTCAAAGACGGCGGAATTCTGATGTCGGTCCATTCTGACAATGCCGATGAAACCAAACGTGCAAAAGAAATTTTAGAAAAGGCGGGGGCTACCGACATCGCTTCGAGCGATGAAGTAAAAGCGGAAGGCCATGCTGGGCACGCCACGGCGCCAGTTTCGCCGACGATGGACAACACAAAACGCCAGTTTTAATTGAGCCTTGGCTTAAATAAATCAGTTTTCGTCTAGGAGTGATGGCAGTGCTATCACTCCTTTTTTTTGGGCTTGAACGCGTTTGTCGCTCCAATGGTTTAAAGAAATATCATCGCGCCTTTTTGAAGTGTCTTTTAAGCGCGCGCGGAATTCCCGACCAGAGTAGCCAGCCGACGATGAAAAAACAGATGCCAATCGTGATGCAAGTTTCACGAAAAATCTGGGACCTTGGCCAGGTTCGGCGATTCGTTGATAGGCGCTCGGCGTCAGCAACAGAAACATTGCCATGACCGAAAATGCAGACAGCGACGTAGTGAACAGTTCGGTCGGTTGCAGAGAGGCGTTCAAAAAATCCCTATTTAAAAACCGCAACCAGTTGAAAGCCAATCAGAGCTTTAATGAGGTTAGCAAATTTTGATCAACAGATCGCGGTTCCCGCTGGAAACTGCAACTTAAGAACAGGAATTGTAAATGATTGCAGATTCCAGAAACTAGTTGAGTTGCAACATAGGTTTACGTGATCGAGGGTGTGGTGGCGTGACGCGGTTTTTAATTCCCGACACACCGGCGCATCAAAGAGGCTTTCCGATGGCTTATTTGCAACTCTTGCGTTCGAATAGAGGCATGAGTAAATCACACAAAAACGAAAAAAATGTTCAGGTTCATTCTCCTAAATTAAAAATTGTCGGAAAGTTTTATGACGGCGAAACGGCAGCAGAAGCCTTTGAGCTCTTGAAGGAGCAGTTCAATCATCGAGAAAATTTGATCATCTGGCCGATTGAAGATGAAACCTATTTACCCATCCTGTGTGCGAAAGAGGATGAGGCTGAAGTGCAAAAGGCGTTGCTGGAATTTGGTGCCGCGAAGGCGCTGACAGATCCAGGTGTTTGGTAGTCAAACTCACGACTCAGAAATAAATTTTCGCAGTGGTTAAAAAAGTCAGGCAAAGATATGGCCAAGATTTTTCAATCAAGAGGCAGCAGCTTCTTTTGCAGCAGATGCGGGAAGTTGCAAGTAGTAACGCATGTCCAATTTGTGGGCGCGAGATGCGACCCGGGCCCTCACTCAACGAACATCATCTGATTCCGAAATCGCACGGCGGAATAGACAAGTTTCTGGTCCACCGTGTTTGCCATTCGAAAATTCACTCACTTTTTTCGGAAGACGAGCTTGCATCAGCTTACTTCACTTTCGAAACCCTTCGGGCTCACGAAGAGATGCGTCGTTTTATAAAATGGGTTCGAAAACAACCTATCGAGAGCAACGCTCGCCACGCGAAACCCCGAGCGGACCGGTGATCTTCATATAAGAGATTGGCTTTGCGTTCAGCGGTCGACGGTTTCTCCTGATTTAAAATCGTTTCCAACTAAAATATGGTGAAATAGATCTCAAGCTAGAGTCTGATGGATCGATGCCGCAAGGGGTTTTTTGAGCGTATTTAGCTCGAATGACACCTGCTTTTTTCCGGTCGCCCCGCATTCGAGCATCTGAATTCGAGAACCCGCACTCGAGAACCCGCACTCGAGAGCCAAATTCAAGAGCAGATTCGAGCTAGGACAGCAAATTGAGACGCCTAATCAAGTCAGATGAAATCACGGCTTTTGAACAACCCATCCGTTCGGAAATCTTTAGTTCCGCACGTCTTGAGATGCATGGTGAAAGCCTTGCGAGAGCTCAGAATATCATTTCAAATGCGCGAAACGGCAAAAAAATCACGCCGACGCCCGAAGAGAATCGGAAGCTGCTCGAGCGGTCTTACATGATCTTGCTGGAGGCTGTACGAGAAAAGCGGTTGATCACGCCGGCTGCCGAATGGGTGATCGATAATTTTCATATTGTATTGGCGCAGCTCAAAGATATTCATGACCATTTGCCGCCCCAATTTTACCGCGAACTTCCGAAGCTTGCCGACGGGCCACTGAATGGTTATCCCCGTGTGTACGGAATTGCATGGGCATTTGTGGCTCACACCGATAGTCGATTCGATTCGGATCTTCTGACGGCGTTTCTCAAATCTTATCAGCGCGTGCAGCCACTGACGATTGGCGAGCTTTGGGCAGTTTCGATCACGCTTCGCTTAGTGATGATTGAAAATCTTCGCCGTCTGTCTTCTCAGGTTGCGTTGAATCAGATCGCAAGATCAGAAGCAGATCAAATTGCCGACGAACTTTTGGGGCTCAGCGAAACGGCGCCGCGGTCGGTTGCGGACGTCATTGCGGAGCTTGAACAAATTCCTTTTGTACCGGCCCTTGCGGTTCAGCTCTTCCAACGTCTCCGTTACGAAGAGGCTAAAGTCGGTCCGGTCCTACATTGGCTTGAAAAGCGTGTGCAGGTTTGGAATCTAACAGCTGACGAGGTCGTCTCTCGTGAGCATTCGGCTCAAGCAGGCGCAAACGTGACAGTTCGAAACATCATCACGAGCTTTCGGTCGATGTCGGCCTTCGAGTGGCAAGACTTTTTCGAAGAGAACAGCCTTGCCGATCAGACTCTCAGAGAGAACGCGATGTATGAGCGAATGGATTTCGCCACACGCGATCGCTATCGTCATGGGCTTGAGGAATTGGCGCGACACTCAACAATTTCAGAGCTTGAAATTGCGCGAAAAATTGTGGCAAAAACGAAGAACCCTGATCTCGCCGCTCCGTCGAGTTTAAAAGATGCGAGCAGTGTTGCGCAGGTAGAAGCTCGCCGAAGCGACCCCGGATACTATCTGATTGCTTCGGGGCGCCGAATTATTGAAAGAGAAATCGGATTTAGATCGCCGCCGCGAATTCTGCTTCTGAGATTTTATTTAAGCGCGGCGACGCCCTTATTTTTGGGCGGATTGATTTTGCTGACGCTGCTCGCACTCTACTTTCCAATTCACGATGCGTGGTTCAAAGGGACCAGCGCTGCAGGGTTGATCGCTCTCTTTATTCTAGGACTTTTTCCGGCTTCGAATATTGGGCTCGCACTCGTCAATCGTGCAACGATTGCACTTTTGGGTCCGAGGCATTTGCCGCGGCTGAATCTTGAAGCTGGCATCCCAGAAAATTTGCGCACGTTTATTGTTGTGCCAACCATGATTAATGATCCGCATCGGATCGATTCGCAGCTGGAACAGATGGAGATCCATTACCTTTCAAATCCGAAAGGTGATGTATTTTTTGCGATGCTCACGGATTGGTACGATTCAGATACTGCCGTTCGTCCCCAGGATCTTCAGGTGCTCGACTCGGTTGCGCCTAAACTTAAGATATTGAATGCAAAATATCCTCCGCGCTCCGATGGGCAGAATCGGTTTTATTTCTTTCATCGCCAGCGCAAACTCAACTTGGCCGAGGGGAAGTGGATTGGTTGGGAGCGCAAGCGCGGTAAGTTGCAGGAGTTCAATCGCTTGCTGCGCGGAGCGAAGGATACATCCTACATGTCGATCGATGGTGGCGAAATCCTGATTCCGAGTGGAGTGAAATATGTCATCACGCTCGATGCGGATACAAAGCTTCCGAATGGTGCCGTTAAACATTTGGTTGGAACACTCGGCCATCCCCTCAATCATGCGCGGTTCAATCCCGAACGCAATAAGGTAATTGGCGGCTACGGAATTCTTCAACCCCGCATCACCCCCATGCTCGCTACAAAAAAAGAGAGCTCGATTTTTCAAAGGCTCTCGACCGGCCCTGCGGGAATCGATCCATATGCATCAGCCGTGTCAGATGTGTATCAAGATCTCTTTGGCGAAGGATCCTTTACGGGGAAAGGAATCTACGATGTGGATGCGTTCGAATCTGCTTTGCATGGACGCGTTCCCGAGAATTCGCTTTTGAG
>JAYVND010000286.1:0-1746 GCA_043758635.1 Bdellovibrionales bacterium | reverse complement strand
GCAAAATAATGAAGTTGTTTTCGACTCCGAGGCCACGAGTTTCAACAAGGGTGATGCCACCTGAGCTAGGCGAAATCTTAACCGGGTAAAGCCACGTTTGAAGTGAGCGCACCCATTCCATGCCGTTATTTTTAGGTCGGTTCGAGGTTGTCACCGCTCGCGGAGCAGAGGTGGTTTTTTTAGCCGTCCCTGCGTGCGCACTTTTAACTGCGGGATGCACGACGGCAGGGTGAGCTGCCGATTTTGATTTCGAGCTAGATTTTGCAACTGTTTTTTTGGTGCGAGGAGACGTTTGAGCCTGCAAGGGGCTAACAATCGCCACTGATCCGCAAATCAAAAGTGACAACGCCACAATTCGTGCGGGAATCGTTTGCGACAAAGTCGCAAATCGAGGTGGCAAGCGAGTCGCCATGCTACCAAGCAACGGGGTCGCTTGAAGATCAAGTGAGTGAGTCACTTCATTTTGTTTACTTGAAATTTTTTTCAAAAAACCTCCAACACATTTGCAACACGTCCGCCGCACTTATTCGTCGTGAATGAGAGCTGACGTCTTCGGTCGACAGAGTTTTATCGGCTCAAGTCGCAAAAAGATCCACCGACCAAGGCTTAGTTCTCGCCTGAGTCAGGCACAAGATCGAGCTAGGCCGACCAATATGTGGCGAAATACTTTCCGGCCGTTGGTCTTTATCCAAGAGAAGTGCTTTAATTATTTAATTCGGCAGGGGATTATAGATTGTTACAGAACGATGATGCGCGTGATGGCGAGAGCGAGTGCAAATGACGGCAACTTATTCGCGGATCTTGGTAATTGATGATTTTGAATTGATGCGAGCGATGCTGAAAAATGCACTTGCAGATATCGGTATTCATCAAGTGGACGAAGCGGAGGACGGTCAGATTGCAAAGAAAATGATTCTTGAAGCGTTTGCAACCAATAAACCTTTTGATGCGATTTTCTGCGATTGGAACATGCCTGTTATGTCGGGAATCCAGCTCTTGAGTGAGCTGCGCACGGACGATCGGTTCCGCGAACTGCCTTTTATAATGGTGACCGCAGAATCCGAAAAGCAGTTTGTGATCCACGCATTGAGTGAAGGTGCGACGGATTATATCGTGAAACCTATTTCGGCCGCGACCGTTCGGCGTAAGATCGACATGCTTCAGCGCCGCACGGCGGGAACCAGGTAATGACCGAACCTCTCGGATCCACTCTCACAGTGAGTGGAATCTCAAATCGAGCCATCTTTCTACAGATTTCACGGGACCAGCTTCTTTTCTACGGCTCAGTCTTTGCGCTATGGTTTTTAGTCCTCTTTTTTTTCACCGGAGGTTTTGTTGATCCCAATTGGCTCGGTGATTGGCAGAGGTGGGATGCCGAATGGTACATCCGTATCTGGAACGAGGGCTATTTTACTGATCCAGTGATGTCAGTTTTTCCCCCAGGGTACTCTTGGATCGTGGGTCCTTTGAGTCGACTCACGGGTTCGTTCAACTCAGCTGCGTTGATTTTTAATATGAGTTCGCTGCTGACGGCAGGAATGGTCATCAGCGAATTTTGTCAGCAAAAATTCGACATTTCGGCGCGCGCTTTTTTCGTTTTTTTTCTCACTCTGCCAACTTCATTTTACGCTTTCTCGGTGTACAGCGATGCGTTTTTCCTCCTCTTATTTTGGGTGGCGCTGATCGTAGCCTGCCAAGATCCTGATAAAATGAGTTTTCGCTATAAGTGTCTCGCGGCGTTATATA
>JAYVND010000285.1:0-5700 GCA_043758635.1 Bdellovibrionales bacterium | reverse complement strand
GAAAACCAATTGGGTTTATCAAAACTCACGAAGATGCTCCCCGCGTTCTAATCGCCAACTCCAATCTCGTTGGAAAATGGGCGAACTGGGAACATTTCAATGAGCTAGATAAAAAAGGTTTAATGATGTATGGCCAGATGACAGCCGGCTCGTGGATCTACATCGGAAGCCAAGGCATCGTGCAAGGCACATACGAAACATTCGTCGAGTGTGGACGTCGTCATTTTGGAGGAACGCTTAAAGGTCGCACGATCTTGACTGCTGGTCTCGGAGGGATGGGGGGAGCCCAACCGCTTGCAGGAATTTTTGCCGGCGCAGTTGTTCTCGGTGTCGAAGTGAACCCGGCAAGCATCGAAAAGCGCCTGAAAACAAAATACGTGGATGAGCTCGCAACGGACATCGACGATGCTCTCGCACGCGTTGAAAAATACAAAAAAGCCGGCGTTGCAAAATCCATCGCGCTCCTCGGCAACATGTGCGAAGTGATTCATGAGCTCGATCGTCGCGGCTTTACGCCTGACATCTTGACCGATCAAACCAGCGCGCACGATCCGTTGAACGGCTACATTCCAGAAGGCGTGACGCTCGCGCAAGCCGATCGAGAGCGAGTCGCGAATCCCGAAGCATTCACCGCTCAAGCGATCAAGTCGATGGCGAAACACGTCGATGGCATGCTCAAAATGCAGAGAAAGGGCGCGATTACTTTTGACTACGGCAACAACATTCGCGCGCGCGCGGTTGAAGGCGGCTGCAAAGATGCATTCAAGATTCCGGGCTTCGTGCCCGAATACATTCGTCCACTGTTTTGCAAAGGTTCGGGACCGTTCCGATGGGTTGCGCTCTCAGGCGATCCCGAAGACATTCACGTGACTGATCAAGCGATGCGCGAACTTTTTCCACATAAAACTCATTTGCTCCGTTGGCTCGACATGGCTCAGGAGCGCATCGCCTTTCAGGGTTTGCCGGCTCGAATTTGTTGGCTCGAGTATGGCGAGCGCCACTTGGCGGGACTAAAATTCAATGAGTTGGTTCGAGAGGGAAAACTCAAGGCCCCGATTGTAATTGGTCGCGATCATCTCGACTGTGGATCGGTTGCGTCGCCAAATCGGGAAACCGAGGCGATGAAGGACGGAACCGATGCGGTCGCCGACTGGCCAATCTTGAATGCGCTTGTGAACACTGCGTGCGGTGCTTCGTGGGTGAGCTTCCACCACGGTGGCGGAGTTGGAATGGGGTACTCGCTTCACGCAGGACAAGTGATTGTGGCCGACGGGACCGAAGCCGCCGATCGCCGCCTGGAGCGCGTGTTGAAAGCCGATCCCGCCATGGGAGTTTTCCGCCACTTGGATGCCGGTTACGAAGACGCAAAAGCCACCGCTCGCGAGCGCGGAGTCGAATCCTTGTGGTTGGATTGATAAGCTGCGTCGCGAGTGCGAAGTTCGGTGTAACTTCAATGTAACTTCAGTG
Source organism: Bdellovibrionales bacterium (assembly GCA_043758635.1). Taxonomy (GTDB): domain Bacteria; phylum Bdellovibrionota; class Bdellovibrionia; order Bdellovibrionales; family JAMPXM01; genus JAYVND01. The sequence continues at coordinate 4,233 of JAYVND010000285.1, read as the reverse complement.
GAACTTCAGTTTAATTTCAATGTAACTTCAGTGGAACTTCAGTGGTTCACAATTGCGCGGATGTGCGCACGAATCTTGTTCATCTGAGCATCGTCGCCAAGACAGCTATCTGCGCGGGTGAAATGAGTAGAAACCGCATCAAAAGAGTTGCTGATCAAACTTGAGCGACCACTCGACATGCCTGGGCTTGATCCTGACTTGGTCCACGAGTTGGTTCCTGAATTTGTATCCGTGCCGTCGTCGGTAATTCCGAGCTTCGCTTTCACGCCATCGACAGCATCAAGCACCGTCTTCTTAATACCATCGTTGTATGCATCAAGGTTCGTGATGAGGGCTGCGATGTGATCATGTGCATCCGTCGCAGACGCGTCCACTGTTAATTGGAGAACAGATGTCAGGGCGCTCCGGAGCTCTCCATCAAAGCTGATGGCTTCTTTTGCGTTTGTGCCCATGTACCAAAGTGCATTTACAGGTGATTCGGAGTCGACATAAACTAAGCGGTTGGCGAGCCAGTCGTCGACGAGCACCCGCTCCACAGTGGCTTCTTCGAGCTGGTGGGTAGCGAGCGCTAATTTTGTCCACTTAAGAGTTGTCTCGAATTCGTTGGCCGCGTCAGTGAGGTAAGAGCGGTCATTGAATTCTCGATATTGATCGACTGCGGTTTGAGCTCTTTTTGCAGATTGATCGAGTCTATTGAGTGCATTCGGATTGCTGAGTGTGCCATCTTTTTTGCGTTGGACGTTAAAGAGGTGATGCATCATTTCGTGGATGATCGTCCAGCGAGTTGACTCGGATGCGACGAGAATCGTCGGCAACGGATCGCTCGTTGTGCACTTGATGTATCCGCAGGCTTCAAAATAAAGGCCGGCAAGCGATCCTCCGTTGGAGCCGCGGCCGGCAGCACTGTCCCAGATGCTGATCAAGTCAGGCAAGGCGACCGGGAGCATCAAGAAATAAGGAACAGCTTTGGTTGTGACGACTCTATATGGATTCACGGTCAAAGCGTGAATGTACTTCACCGACTCGGTGCTCGAAGCGCGAAGAACGCCTTCGAGATTGGGTCGGTTGTAGCGCTTCTCAAAATAAGTCTGCGCTACATTCGTCTGACCGATCGTCTCCATTTTCGCATTTTCGCCCTCATCGACGCCGTAGCTTGGCTTTTGTGGCGGGTTACGAAGAACTTCAGCCGAGCCGCCGCCCCCTCCGCCACCGCAAGCCGAAACCGAAAGCGCTGCCGCAGTCGCGAGTCCTACAAAAATAACTCGCGCCACCTGATGAAATAAAGACGATTTGTCTAACTGAAATTGATTTAGCACGAACGATGCCCCCTCGAATGAAAGATGATGAATTTAAAACTGTTTCAGCGAAATTCAAAGCCCATCGCAGCTGAGCTCATTAAAATATTTGCCCACTCAGCCCATCCATTAGTGACGGCTGGTCTTCGCGCGCGGCTCGAGCGTGCCGACATTTTTTTCGATATATTCAATGATCATTTCGGCAATGTCGACATGAGTGGATTTTTCGATTCCTTCAAGGCCCGGAGAGGAATTGACCTCGAGAACCAACGGCCCGTTAGCAGAGCGAATTAAATCTACACCTGCCATGTTGAGGCCCATGATCTCGGCCGTGCGAATCGCCATGATCTCCTCTTGTTCGGTGATTTCACAGGCCGCCGCTTTTCCGCCGCGATGGAGATTGGACCTAAATTCACCTTCGCGTGCCGTGCGGGTCATCGAGGCCACAACTTTATCGCCAACGACAAAGCAACGAATGTCGCGCCCGCGTGCTTCGGCTACAAACTCTTGCACCAAAAAATACGCATTGAGGTTTCGAAACGCATCAATCACACTCTCTGCGGCCTTTTTGGTTTCAGTCAAAACGACGCCCTTGCCCTGTGTTCCCTCAAGCAGTTTTAAAATATACGGCGGCTCACTCGTGAGACGAAGGAGATCCTCTTTATCGTCTGGCGAATGTGCGAAGCCCGTGACGGGAAGACCAATTCCTTCGCGCGAGAGAAGTTGCATGGAGCGGAGTTTGTCGCGGGCACGGGCAATGGCTTGCGACTCGTTGACGCAGTAGATGCCCATCATCTCAAATTGTCGAACGACCGCAGTTCCGTAAAATGTGATTGATGCGCCGATGCGGGGAATGATGGCATCAAGGCCTTTGAGGGATTCACCCTTGAAGTGAATTGTCGGGTTGCTTGCGCTAATATTCATATAGCAGCGAAGCGGATCGATCACGCGCACCGAATGTCCGCGGCGTTCACACGCTTCGATCAGCCGGCGAGTGGAATAGAGCTCTTTTTTGCGAGATAAAATACCGATTCTCATGGCGACTCACTTTGCTCATTTGCTCAGGCGCCTGCTTTTTCGTGCGGCAGACCACTCGCAAACATCATTTCATTCGGGTTTTTGCTTTTAAACGATTTTTTTTACGCTGAGCCGATCGGGACACGGTCGATGGTTTCAAATAAGCGCGTATAATTTTTTCCGGTCGTCCTAAAAGATAGGAGGCATTCGGATGAACGACGAGCGAATGCATCGCTGATCGTCCCAACAGCATTCGAAAAATCATATTTTCGCGATTGGTAAGCGTTACTTCAATTGGCCACTGCTGGTTTTCGATAACCAACATGGTTTCGATCACATAACGCCTCTCGCGGTGTCCACCCGAATCGGTCACAACGCGGTGATCGATCACCGGCGCTTCGCAGACCACGGTGATATCGGTGCGATGTTGAATTGGGTGCACGTGAAATCTTACCATCAAGAGTCCGTCTCGCATGAATGGTTCAATTTTAAATGCATGAAGTGCAGACGTCCGTGCACCGGTATCGACTTTTGCCTTTAAAACTGGCAATCCGAGACGTGGCAGCGCGACAAACTCACGCCATCCGATTCGAACGGGGAGCTCTGCTGGCATTTGCGGTGCAGTTTTTGGCGGCCGTGTGGTTGACACTTGCTCGAGGTCCTTTCGGAAGACTAAAAAGATGCTACAGGTTTTTGAGCGCGACACAACTATGAAAGCGAGGACACGATGTTCGTTAAGCCGAGTTCACATCTCTTCAAAGAGATGGGCCTCCTCTGCACGATGCGTGGGGCTGCTGACAAAAAGGGACGGAGAGTCACGAGCGACGATTTGTCGCTGATTTCAGATGCCGCCATGGTGGTCGAGAGCGAGCGAATTATATGGGTGGGTAGCGAAGCAGATTTGCCAACTCACTTTCGGAGTCTTCCCTCGACGAGTCTCGGTGGACGTACGGTGATTCCAGGACTGATCGAATGCCATACCCATCTTATTTACGCAGGCAATCGTGCCGGCGAATTCGAAAGACGCTTGCGTGGTGAAACTTATCAATCCATCGCGGCAAGTGGTGGAGGAATTCTCGCAACCGTACTTCCAACGCGAGCTGCGAGCGAATCTGAGCTGACAGCGATTGGCCAGCTAAGAGCCAACCGGTTTCTTCGCCAAGGTGTCACGAGTCTCGAAGCTAAAAGTGGATATGGACTCACAGTCGAGACCGAACTCAAACTTTTGCGAGCCGCCGGAAAAATTACGGGTCCTCGAATTGTGCGAACATTTTTAGGCGCACACGCCATTCCCGCAGAAGCTCCATCCGCCGATCAATATATCGATCAATTGATAGCTGAAGCTTTGCCACAAATCAAAACTGAAGGCCTCGCCGAACGTGTCGACATTTTCATTGAGCGAGGATATTTCAGCGTTGATGAGGGACGCAGATATTTGCGTGCAGCAAAAAATTTTGGATTTCAAATTGCTGTGCACGCCGATCAAATGACGCTCTCAGGTGGATCCCAGCTGGCGGTCGAATTGGGAGCCCACTCGGCTGAACATCTTCTCCAGATCCGAGAACAAGAGATCCAGCTTCTCGCGGCAAGCGAGGTAACCTGCGTTCTACTTCCTACGTCAGACTTGTATATGGACAGTAACTATCCGCCAGCGCGTCAATTGATTGACGCCGGTGCACGCGTCGCGATTGCAACAGATCTCAATCCCGGCACGGCACCTTCGCAAGATTTAGCAATCGGCGGACTCTTGGCGCGTTTAAAAATGCAGATGTCGTGGCCGGAAGTGATGGCGGCTTATACGGTTGGAGCGGCGCATGCCCTTGGGCTTGAACATGACCTTGGCGCACTGACCGTGGGTCGAGTTTGTGATTTCTGTGTTATCGACGGGCACTTAGAGGAGCTTTTCTTAGAGGCTGGTCAT
>JAYVND010000284.1:0-1751 GCA_043758635.1 Bdellovibrionales bacterium | reverse complement strand
GGCGCGTCAGTTCCGCAATCAGGAGACGATGGGCAAGACCATAATCCAGTGGGCGCGGGTCGTCAGCCAGTGGTTGTACCAGAAGCACAAATTGCGGCTCCAGCGGCTCGTGCACGAGTCGCCCGCTGATCGAAACGAGCCAATGAGTTGAGCGCGGGTGTCGCCTTCAACTAAAAAAAATCAAACAGCTTCCTATGCGGCCGGTGTCAATCGGCCGTTATATTTTTTCCACCAATCGCGGGCGAGCTAATCCGCTCGACAGGCGAATTCTTTTGGGGCAAAAGCAAGGTTCACACTCAGGTGGAGTCGTCATGCCTCGCTCATTCTTAGTTCAACTTCGCACAGGTATGATCTCGACCTTGATGCTTCCTCTCGTTGCATGCTCAACCTTCTCGAAAAAAGAATGTGTTGCAATGGACTGGGCCCAACGCGGATTCACGACAGCGATGGCAGGCGAAACACGTTCGTCGGGACAAGCTTATTATGAACTCAAATGCACGAATGAATGGAACGTCGTAGTTGATTTGACCGCGTACAAACGCGGTTACGAGCAGGGGCTGCAAGACTTCTGCACACCCGAGAACGCGATGAATTTTGCACTTCGTGGTGGCCGCTATGGCGGGATCTGTTCGAAAGAGGCTGAGGCCAAGTTTATTCCGCAGTACCAGTCGGGCCAGTTGGTTTATCTTTCCAATCGGGTTGAAGAACTCGAGTCGCAAAATCGGTATTTGCATAGCGAGATCGATTCTCTCGAGGGAACTGTCGCCAATTTACAATCTCAGCTCTCAAACGCTCAGCTCAGTTGTCACTAAAACTCAGTTCGTGAAGCGAACTGAGTTTGCCAGAAGTCATTTGCCAGATGAGATCTTCATTTTTGGACTTGAGGGACCCAAGCGGTTGTTCGACCACCAATCTGATCAAATTTGATTTTCCGCTTGGACACGGCTTTCGATTTTTCAACGCCGCGCCCTTTTCCCCAGCGGTGTTTAAAAAGCCAGTCTTTCGGGAAACGCTCGTAATCCGCTTTAACCGCGACAGCTTTTTTAATCACCGCGAGCACCGCCTTATGAAGGTGGCGGGACTCCAGGGCCGTGAGCTCGCTCGCAAGGCGATGCGGATTAATTTTCGCTTGGAATAAGATTTCGTCGGCCAACCAATTTCCAATTCCAGCAAATAGACTTTGGTCGAGAAGCACTGATTTGATCGCTTTTTTCCGTTTAGTCATTCGCTCGCTCAATATTTTAACGGACGGGAAATCGATTAGGGGATCGAAGCCCAGTTTTTTAACTCGCGAAAACTCACTGGGATCATCGGTGAGCCAAACTCTACCAAATCTCCGTGGGTCAATAAATGCCATCTCCAAACCCTTATCAAGCTGAAGGAGAAGTCGGCAAAAAAACAGCTGATCTTTCAACTCCTCGTCTCGCGCACTCCAAAGCCGTGCGCCTTCCCAGATCTTTTGCCGGCCGTTGACTTTCGACTGCGGATCGAGAATCGCGATATTACCGCTCATTCCAAAGTGAAAAACAGGCCAGGGCTTGCGATCCAATTCGAGCCAAAAGTATTTGCCTTTTCTGCCGGCGCCAAGAATTTGGGCACCAGAGAGCGCTTTCTGGACTTGGTCGGCCGGTGCAAACTGAAACAAAATTCGATCGCTCACGTCGACTTCCACTTGGTGGATTCGATGTCCAGTTAGGTGGGTTTCAATCTGGACTCGAACGGTTTCGACTTCGGCGAGTTCGGGCATTTTG
>JAYVND010000283.1:0-5733 GCA_043758635.1 Bdellovibrionales bacterium | reverse complement strand
AAGAATCGGGTTGCGATCCGACCGTGCAGTCGAATCCACGCCAGGTCTACAATCCGAATGGGATCGCAGTTGGATTGTTTCAAATGGAAATGAAAGAGAGTTTACGGCGTTCACGCGACCAAATCTACGGCGGAAATTTTTGCTCTGGAAATCCATTTTCCGCTGCAGTCAATATTCGTTGTTCGGCACGAATCATGGCGGGTCAACTCGCGAATGGTCGCGGACTCTACAGCTACGATCCACAGTATTGGGGCCCGTTTAAGAGCCGCGCCAATGGCAAGGCGAAACGCTCGATAGCTCGCTACCGAGACTGTTTCTAAAAGGTCATTGAATAGGGTCGAATCGGCGTTTGTGAGTTCAAAACGGTTCGCACGATTGTAATTAAGGCATTCGAGGCGACCTTGCTGACAAATCAAACTTGGTGAATTAAAACGAATCGGCGATGATGAGAATCGATAGATGTTACGATCCGCATCGAGTGGCGGGTCGGAAAACGGAGTGGCAGATGAAAGAATTCAATTCCAACAAGCGTCCGGATGAGATTTCGAAAGAACTTATGGCATCGAATGGTTCTGGAAGTCGAAAGTGGCTGGCGGCGGCCGTTTTGATCGTGTTTGCGGTCGGCGGCGGAACTATGATTGTCTCGAATAAGACAAGTGAGCTCTCATCGCGTGCGCCAGAAGCGTCGACTCAAAAGTCTGCGATCGATGGCGCGACAAATAATGCAGCGACTGCTGCGAGAGAGAGCGCGACAAATAACTCAACAGATAACGTGGACGGTGCGAAGAAATTATTGGATGCCGCTCTCTTGAGCAAGCGATCCGGTGATCTGGCGAGCGCTGTAATAAGCGACAGCAAAAAAGATTCGCACAAAGATCTCTCATCCGTCACGGCCGCGCCTGAGTTGAAAACAAATCTCGCGGGAAATTATCTGCTCTCAAAATCAAACAATCCGGCCTGCGGACGTGCGGGCTCTGGAATGCAGGTTCAGCTTATTCAAAAAGGTGAGCCCGTGTTGGCAATGGTCAATTCAACAATTCGTTTTATCGATATCAATAAGGGTTTGATCGTTGAAGCCGCAAACGAAGGCGATAAAAAGGCGCAAAGTTTTGAGCACACGACGGCGTTTGAAGGCGAAAACAAATTGGTTTCGGAAGAGACAGAAAAATCATTCAATCAGCCAGTTGTGCACTCGACAACGAGTCTAGAACTGGCAGGCGGGATATTGAGTTACAACTTCCAGCAAGTCGCGCAAAACCCTGAGTTTGGAAATACCTTTGGGATCCACTGCGAGTGGCAGCGCCGCTAGAGCGGGCTTTGAACCGGGCTTTGAGCTGCTCGAAGCGGGGAGAAGCGGCTTCAGGCTTCTCCCGGCGGCTCTATGTTGCGTAGCACTCGAACTCTTGATTTCGAACGCGAGGCTTTGGGCGAAAAGGCCTACAGCACCGCTCAGCGGGGCAAAAGCCCTTGCGAGCAAACTTGATCTGCGCAGGGAACTTGCAGCACAGCAATGATGCAAATGGACGCACGTCTGCGCGCGAGCCATTTTCGATGCCTTTTCTCCAGAATTTCGATATACCAATCTTGAATCTTTTTCTGACCTCGTAGCTCAGACAGATAGAGCAACGGTTTCCTAAACTGTAGGTCGTGCGTGCAACTCGCATCGAGGTCACCAACTCCATTCTATTCGTTCTAAGGGTTTAGGCCCTCTCAAAACACTGTAAATATTGCTTAGATTTACCGCACAGACCCCTAAATAACCCAACTTTCCCGATAGTGGATGGGGCGAACAAGGGATTTGACGGGATAGATCTCGGGTAATTTGCATCGCTTCAAAGCCTTACTTATCAACGATTTCCGGTCTCCGCTTCACACCAACATTGATGTGCAAAGTAGGGGTAAACACGGGATGGCAAAAAGATTCACCGACACAGGCAAGTGGCGGAAAGCTTGGTTTAGATCACTTCCAATTAAAGCAAAGTTGGTGTGGCTATTTCTGTGCGACGAAGCAGAGTTTCACGGTGTCGTAAAGATCGACTGGGAGCTCGCCAGCTTTCAAATTGGATTCACAATCACGCCAGACGACCTTCGGTCTTGGTTTGGCGACCGAATTCATTTCATTGATCAGTGGAATATCCTGATCGTTCCATTTTACGAATTTCAGTATGGGACCGGTAAATCAAACTGGACCGCGAAGATCAGAGCAAAAGATAGGCTGGAATCACTTGGTTTTTCCATAACCGATAATCATGTAATCATACCAAAGGGGGACAGACCCCCTACTGAGGGGGGAGAGTCACCCGTCAGTGGTACCACCGGACTAGGTATAGATATAGGTATAGGTATAGGTAAAGGTATAGGTAAGGAGAGCTCGAAATCAAAATTCGATTTTGAGTTGGCCTATTCTCACTACCCAAGGAAAATTGGCAAATCCAAGGCCTTCGCAGTTCTCGCCAAGACCATCAAGACCGACGAGCAGTTTGCCTCTTTGGTGCAAGCCATCCAGAACTTCGCTTTGAAATGCACGAACGAGCAAACTGACGAGAAGTTCATTCCACACTTCAACAACTTTATTGGTTCGGTTGCGATTCCGTCGTGGCAAGAGTTCGTTTCATTTGAGTCGCGCGCTGCCAAGCCCCCCGAGAAAGAATTCAATCCGCTTAACTCGAGTTGCTTTTGATGGCGCTCATTCGATCGATCGAAGAGGGGCGCAGCATTTTCTACGCGCCGGAACGGGGTGATCATAAGCCCTACATTCAATGCACAATGTCAGAAGCAACGAAACACAATGAAGCCGGAAATGGCATCCATTGGTCCATAAACGCGTTTAAAGGGCCAAGGCGCATCGAGAACTGCGTGAGGGTCATATCATGGGCTCTTGAGTACGATGAGCTACCAAAGGCCGAACAGGCGCGTTTAATCAGGTCCTTCGGGCTGGAGCCTAGTTTGGTTGTAGAAAGCAAACGTGGCTACCAAAGTTACTTCGATGCAATCGACGGCACGAAAGAGAACTACTTGCCGATCCTTCGGCATCTCTGTCGCGCATTGTCAGCAGACATCAATGGTCACAGCCTCGCCCGAACTATGCGTGTGCCTTTCCATTGGCACCTCAAAGATCCTGACGATCCTTTTGCGGTTCGAATCGAATACATGTCTGACGCTCGCTACACCGAACGCGAGATGTTGAACTTCTTTAAAGTGAAACCACCTGAAGAGGTCGCTCCCCGGCCTCGCAAAACCAATTACTTAAAGGGCGAAACCAATCTGGAGAAGCTCGACTCAATTGGTGCAACTGAAGGGCTCAAGCGGCTGTCAGGCTCTGCCGCTGTCAGTGGCGAGATGTATTCGTTCCGGCGAACCTCGAGGGGTTCTTACAACATCCTGGTCAACGCCAAATCAACAAGCTGTTTTGTGGACGTCAATGACCGCATTGGTTCGGGTTCTGGCGGTGGCCCAGGCCTCATTCAGTGGCTTATGCACCCAAGTTATGGACACTCAAAAGATCGAGCATGGGAAATCGTTATGGACGCTTTCCCAGATGTCTCGTGGATCAAATGGAAGGAAATGAATCATGTTTGGAAATAGTTTTTCGAAGTTCCGCAAGATGGAAGATTTTTTACGCGAAGAAAAAGAGGCCCGCGCAGAAAATGTGAAAGGGATGCTCACCTTTGGTGTGCCTCTTCTTGATCATTCATTGCTGGGCGTATTTAAAAATGACCTTGTTTTAATCGGCGCTAAGTCTGGCGGCGGGAAGTCGGAGCTTGCTACAAATATCGCGCTTCACAATATCGCTCAGGGAAAGAAAATTTTATTCTTTTCTCTCGAGTCAGAGCCAGACGAAATTCACCGCAGGATTTTATATCGAAAGATTGTCGCTCTCTTTTTTGCGGACCCTGAGAGACAGTCAATTAGTAACCTCTCTTACCTCGAGTGGTACGCTGGCAAGATTCCTCAGCTCGACAAATACTACGATGAGGCATGCGATCAGATGGCAAAAATGCCTCAGCTCGACGTACTTTACAAAGGGCATGCTGATTTCACAATCGATGATCTGACAAAGGCAATAGCCTCGAAGAAAGACGCCAATGCAATCATCATTGACCACTTTCATTACTTTGATCATGAGGCGGGTCGTGAAGAAGAAAATCATAAGAAGCTTATCAAAGAGATTAAAAACTTAGTCTTTGCTTATTCAATTCCAATCATCTTGATTGCCCACCTTCGCAAACTTTCAAAAACTCACGATTCACCGTTGCCCGAGATGGAAGATTTCCACGGGACAAGCGATCTGTTCAAGGTGCCAACTAAAATTATTCTTATCGCAAGCTCCGGAGAATATGTTCCAAGCCCAGAATTCAAGATGAAATTTCCTTCTCGGTGGGCTGGGCCGACGAAGTGGGTGACCTATATGCAGGTTGCAAAACTTCGTCAAGACGGCTCACGCACCAAGTACAAAGCAATGTGCATCTTTGATCCGGCCGACAATTCTTACATGGATTATTACAAGCTTGGTGGCTTCGATAAAAATAATGAATTTGTGCCTATCACGGCTGACAAAGCGCCTTACTGGGCAAAGGGGAACCAATGATAAAAGATTTTACGGCCGAAATGAGCACCCTCCATGGGACCGCTGGAGATTACTCGATCAAGTTTCCAAAGAATATCAGCGACAACGACGCTGAAATCAAAATTATATGTCGCGGAGATCAATGGCCAAGCACTGAAATTTTCGTTGATAGAGATGACTGTGTAATCTCTGTGATGGGAATGCTTGAGTTCAACGCCTTCGTCAGATTCATGTGCGAGTATGGCGCATCAACTGGTGTCTGCGAAATAATCCATACTCGTTCAGAACGCGAGGTTAATCTGCAGAATCAGTTTCTCGCTGGACCCGCAGCAACTCTGCCAGCCCCCTATACATGCACTTGTGGCTCAACCAGCTCCCGACTTCAAAGGGAAATGTTCGGCGACGAAATGGAGAGAGTTTGCAATGACTGCAATCGATCCGAAGCTGATGCCAAATTTATCTTAAAAAAAGAAATGGAAATGCCATTCGGAAAGCACAAAGGAACTTCGCTTGTTGATCTAATTAAGAACGAACCCGATTACGTGGAGTGGCTTTTGAAAACCATCGCACCGGGCAATCTAAGCAGGCGCCTAGACGAATTGTGGTCAAGTAGAGATGAATAATTATAACTATTGTGCGAGACTGATATCGACCGAGTTGATAGGTAGGAACTATTCACGGGGGTTATTTAAATGGGGTCCGCAACTATTCACGACATCGATGAACTTAGACGCGCAAGACTTGCAAAGCTTAACGCTCGAGCCCACTGGCTGGAGATGGCTGAAAGGTCTAGCAAAGAACTTCAGGTCATCACCGAACACCTTCGAATGCTTGAATCAATGGTGCCTTACGAGCGATGCATGCCGGTCGATCATCTTGAGAATGGCATCGGGTAATGAATTCGTAGAAGACAAAGAGAGCGAAAAAGCACGCGTCGCAAACGAGATGAACGAGGCAAAGCTTTTAACTAATCGCTTGCGTCAGCGCTACAAGATGGGCGAAACGCAGCTCGCAGCACTGATTAAGCAGACCGAGAAGAGACGTGATGATCTACGCGATCGTTGGTTGGCTCTTGGCGGGTACAACTGATGCTCTTCGAAGTTGTATGTCTTGGAAGACCGATGATCAAAAAGAACACTCAGCGCGTGGTTGGCTACGGTCGCAAG
>JAYVND010000282.1:0-1759 GCA_043758635.1 Bdellovibrionales bacterium | reverse complement strand
ATATATTTTTGCCGCGCGCAGATCTTTGGCGCATATCACTCGCGTGAGCGAAACCAAACCAGGCAAAGACCCGCGAAAACCCGAGATCAAATACGATCCCACGACCTCACGAATTTCGCGCTCTACGCGCTGAACCCGGTGGTCACTTTCTTTGCCCGCAGCAGGGGCCTTGGTGCGAATTCCCGCAAGCTCACGGCTTCCGCCGCGGTTCTCGGTCGACTTGTAAACCGGTTTATCCTTCGCACTATTTTGAGCATTGTCTCGCGAATCGGTTTTGCTTCCAGCCCCACTCTTTGCGCCTGAACGTGGGCCGGACTTCTCTTTCATGTTTTTCATCAAATCCTCAAAGACTCGAGCCGGGGATCAACCCATGATCTCGAGACAAATGAAAAAAGCGGCCTGATCTCGTAAAAGAGATCAAAGCCGCCTTGCAAATTCGCCCGCCTACAATCCATGCGGGCGAGTGCTCTCAAAATGCTCTCGGGCGCACCGAACTTTCGAGAGATGATCTCTTTCGAACGTGCGCGCCTGAGAGTTTCGCTCACGCGTGCCACCGGGGCCGCGCAGCCTTTTAAGTATTACGACAGAGCACGGACGATCGATTCTTTATGGAAGGCTTCGATCACATCGCCAACTTTAACATCGTTGTAACCTTCGATTCCGATACCGCACTCGAAACCTTGAGCCACTTCTTTCGCATCGTCTTTGAAACGTTTGAGGCTCGAAAGTTTGCCGGTGTAGATGATTTTCCCGTCACGCACCAAGCGAACTTCGGCGTTTCGAGTGATCTTCCCGTCGACAACCGACGAACCGGCAATCGTTCCAATTTTTGGAACCGTGAATGTCTCACGAACTTCTGCACGACCCAATTGACGCTCGACGATTTCTGGAGCCAAGAGTCCGGCCATGGCCTTCTTCATGTCATCCATTAATTCGTATACGATCGAGTAAGTCTTGATTTCGGTACCTTCACGTTTGGCCATTGTCGTGGCGCCGCCATCAGGACGCACGTTGAAACCAACGACAATTCCTTTTGCAGTGCTCGCCAAGAGAACGTCCGATTCTGAAATTCCACCGACAGCGGCGTGAATGATTTTTACTTTCACTTCTGCTGTTTGAATCTTCTCGAACATTCCTTTGATCGCTTCAACCGAACCCGCAACGTCTGTTTTCAGAACGATCGGGAGTTCCTTCAAATCAGTGGCTTTCAACTTCGCCCACATGTCTTCAAGTGAGATCTGACCTTTGCTCGAAGCCGCATCTTGTTTCGCACGACGAACGCCCGCGATTTCAGCCGCTGCTTTTTCGTTCACGGTCACATCGAAGCGATCGCCCGCCATTGGAACTTCTGGGAGACCCTGAATCTCGACCGGAACCGATGGTCCCGCTTCTTTGATTCGCGCGCCCTTGAAATCCAAGAGACTGCGCACGCGACCCACAACGGATCCGACCACAATGCTCTGACCAATTTTCAAAGTTCCATCTTGAACGAGAAGCGTTGCAACCGGGCCGCGCCCTTTGTCCATCCGACTCTCGATCACAACACCCGTTGCCGAGCGTTCAGGATTGGCCTTCAGTTCGGCCATTTCGGCAACCAAGTGAATTTGCTCAAGCAATGCTGGCAAACCGTCTTGAGTGTGCGCCGAAACTGGCACGTAAATCGTGTCGCCGCCCCACTGCTCTGGAACCAACTGCTGCTCGGTGAGCTGCTGCATAACGCGGTCTGGATTAGCACCGGCTTTGTCCATTTTATTGATCG
>JAYVND010000281.1:0-1760 GCA_043758635.1 Bdellovibrionales bacterium | reverse complement strand
AACTCTATGTTGAAAAAGAGTTGCGGAATGGTCGGCCATTTCCCGAACTCTTTAATGCCCTGGCGAATTTCGCCGTCCTGAATCACATCGACCGAGTGGTACTTCACGCCAATTTCATGCAAGATCGCCGCGGCGCGAGCCGAGAACCCGCACTGAGGGAATTGCGGTGAGCCCTTCATGAATAAAACGACTTTGTTATCGCCAAGAATTTGTTCGATACGCTCTTTCACTTCAGCCATTTTAATCTCCTTCGAGTTTTAATCTGTAATTATCAATTCAATTCTTTTAGTTTAACTTAGCTCAGTTGAAAAAAACGGCGCGCGGTTCGCGGTGGAATCCTGCAATTTTAATTTTGAACCAGCGATTCAATTCTTAACGATCGCTTTGATGGTGAGGGCATGCACTTCACCTGTCTTGAGCTCGGCTTGAAACACATCCATGACATGACGCTGCTGTTGGAGGCGCGAGAGGCCTGCAAAGGCATGACTTTCGACCTGAACCTGGTAATGGTCGTGCGTTCCGGTAAGGTCTACGACTTCGACTTGGCCATCGGGATAAGCGGTCTCGAGTCGCTGGCGAATTTGATCTGGCGTCATCTGAATCCTATCTACGTTTTGATCTCTTGCTTGCCTAAAACCTTCACAAAGATAATGACTACTGCCTGCAGGTATTTGGGAGCGAGCCTTGCTAACTGTAAACATTTCTTCAGCATTCCTAGCAGATCGCGAACTTGATGGCAAGCCGCTCCCATGGTAGGTTGCTGGGCATGTACTTTGGTTTTTCCGATCCCGAACACGTCAAACGCGAGCGGCGCAAAGCGCAGGAGCTTCGCAAAAGCTCATGGTGGAAGCAGCAGGTCGGACCTGGGCGTTGCCATCACTGCGGCGAGAGGTTTGCGAAGGAAATGCTTACGCTTGATCACGTGATTCCGCTCTCGCGAGGCGGCAAGTCAACAAAGAACAATTGCGTTCCGTCGTGCAAGCCTTGCAACGCCGACAAAGGCCATCTTTTTTCGGTTGAAAAGACATTGTTAAAAATGGAAGCCGATCGCCGCGCGGCCGGATTGTCCACAGAGCTCCTCGGGGTGACTGAACCAGAGGCAGAGGCCGAAGCAGGATCAGGATCGGGATCGGGATCGGGATCGGAAGTCGGAGCGCCACCAGAACGTGCGAGCCTTTAATGGCTCATTCCCTCGTGTGAATGAAAGCTTACTTCATCAGCAGGAAATTCCGAGGGATAATATGATCGTCTCCAAGAGGTTGGAGTTAGATCGGGAAATTCATCTTGCAGTGCTTTCGGAAGGGGTCGATCTTCTTTTGAGATTTGCAAATACATGAGTCGATCATTTTCGTGCTTGGCCTCACGCAAACGACGGGCGCGCGTTGCTGGATCCAAATCGCCCCGATCATTTTCTTCACCGAAGGCATCGCCTGAAGTGAGCTCGATGTGAAATTGATTGCTCTTAAGTTTCGCCGTCTGTGCCTTGGTCCATTCCTCAACAGTCGCAGGGCTATTAAAAAGGGTTGGATCTAAAACATATGGATTCACCGTAGCACCTTTCTGAATATAAACGATGGTGGCGACATGCATCTTCCAGGCGACTTCGCCCGTAGGTGAGTTTTCGCTCCTGGCTCTTAGTACCGATTCGCCCGGCACGTTGGTGCTCCAAATCCGCCCACATGATATTTTCATTTTGCGAAGTTCATCACAAGCCAACGTCGCACGTGCCTCGCAGCCTTCAGCTGGATAACGATAGGCAA
>JAYVND010000280.1:0-5745 GCA_043758635.1 Bdellovibrionales bacterium | reverse complement strand
CATGACAGTTAGCGCAGTTCATGGCGTCTTCACCAAAAAGATCACTATTACTGGAGATACGAACGAAGTTTACCTCGCTTTGGATCTCGCTGCTGGATCGATGCGCTTCATGGATGTTGAGGATCAAGCAACCGGCTCGGGCGGCCGCAACGCCGTAAGCCGGACGATCGTCCAAGTTACCGGTATGAACGACCCCGCGGTAACTAAAACAACTTACGAGTATTCCAGCATGGGATACAACCAAACCCGAAATTCAAGTCCGAGCTGCTATAGCAGCTCAATGTGGAACTGCTCTTTCGAATTTCATAGGATTTTAATCGATAACTCGCTCAATCAAGCCTACTTGATTTCGAATAACGGGATGCCTGGCGACGCTTCCGGAACCACGGGTGCTCCGGTAAATTACATCCAGTTTGCTGCTGCTGGAAGGCCGCACGAGATTGCGGCTTGTACTTCATCGAGTTGTTCAGAGAACATCGCACTTAGTTTTGGTTTGAAGGGGCAGATGTACGCAAACGGTACGACCGCGACAACGACTGCAGATTACAACGGTTGTGTCGGGATTGCGGACCGCTCAATTCGGACGGACTCTAGCTTAAACTGCGGACTGACCGGCGTAAGTATTAATTCCGGCTCAGTTAGTGGAGTGATCGAGAATTCGCGACTTTTCCTTGGCGCATCGACGTCAGGTGTTCCGAATGTGCTGACGAACAGCAATGAAAATACAGTCCTGTCGTTCTCAAATGCATCCGACATCTATTCAGCAGCAACGGCTCATTAAATAGATTGAGGACGCCTCCCCAGTCAGGGCCCATAGCTCGAACCCTGACTGGAATGGCTTCAATGGTCTCACCCGATCAATCGAAAGGGAGAACCGATCTTGCTGGTTCTTCCTGGTTCTAAGAGGTTGCCGATCCTCCCGGTCTCAACTGGCTGCCGATTGACGGCGCCCTGTCGACCCTGTTGACAGGAGATGATCTCTTGCTCCGCCTGTAGATGAACAAAGGCTTACAGAAAAAAACGCGTAAATTCGATGATTTATGAAGTCGCCCGGATGTGCGTTGAATCTTCAAAACTCGAGAATTCGCTCATTTGCGCGTGGAAAGAAGATTGCATTCTAAGGGCGAATGAAACGAAATTTGAAGCACCTCACGTCACGCCTCAGTGTCCTTGTCGCCGCCGCAACATTTGGCAATCGGGGCATTCGCTCAATCGACACCCGCCTTCAATAAAGCGGCCGAAATCTTTCGGATTTCTGAGCAAGTCCAGAGCGAGGGAAATTCAATCCTCACTGTTCCAGTGAACATTCCCGGAAAAATCGCGAGCTACTTGCCATTCGTTAAAGGACTTGAACACTACGGTGCTTTGCCGAACGAATTTCGTCCTTCAGGGCAGACAACTCACGAGCTGACCGTCCTCCTCATTCCAGAGAACGAAATGGGCACAGTTCGCGAATCCTCGGTGCTTTCTCCAGAAATGAAGCGAGTTGTTTATGTCGAAAAAGACGGCAAACGTTTTGTTCGTTTCTTTATTTTGCCATTTGCAAAAAACTTCGAATTTTACGCCGAAGAAATAAAGAAGTATCAGCACGACACCCAAAAATGGATGGGCTGGCAACAATCATCGGGTCGCAGTATTCACGTTTGGTCACCTGACTCTGATGTGACACCCGTTACAATTAAAATGGATCTCAATATTTCGTTGTCTGGTTCGCCACGAATCATCAAAGCTCGCCAGGTACACGTTGCACCGGTTGTCACGGACCTCGTAGCAGTGGCGCACAGTCAGTCGCACAGCAACTGGGACTTTATGCCGGAGCCGATTGCCACCACATCACCTGGCGACCGTGGAGGTAATATCTTCCGTGAGTACACTCCAGATTTCCTTTCGGGAAAATCAACGATGATTCCGCTCTTTGCACTGGTGAACGATAAGATCGGTGAGCTGTGGTTGGACCGTATGGCAAAAGCTGAAGGCATCACTCGCCAAGAATTACTCGAAAATGAAATCATGCCAGCAATGGTCGATTCATTCTCGGAACTCTCCCTCAGATATGGACTCACTCCTGAGCTTCATCAGCAGAACACGCTTCTGCAAGTCAATATGGCATCGGGTCGCTTCGAGAAAGTTGTGATCCGCGACATGGATGCGTTTCAAATCGAAGTGGAACAACGTGCTTTACTTGGCCTCGACAACTCGCCTCTCAAAAGCCTTTCTGCAAGCGAACTTGCTGGTTCGAACGCAGGGGTGAAAGTGGGCGGTCGTATCTATCGCTACGCTTTCCAAATGCGTCATAATTTCAAATGGCTTTTGGCTGGCTCATTCCTTAAGGGCGTAAAAGTTTTAAGACTGGTGCATCTTGCCGATCAACGTCTTTTAGATTACGCCACAAACTTGAGTCAGAGCCAGCGCTTCACCCGGGTCAGAGACCTGACCGCGTATGTCGATGAACTGAAGTCACGAGTGCAAAAGGACGTCGGTGAATCATCATTTGAAATAGACACGCCAGCTCAAACAGTCCGTAGCGCTGTCCTGACCGGCCAACAATGTGAGATTATTTTTGCTCATTAATTAATTTGATTATTTTCGAAGCGGGCGATTTACTGGCCCGCATGAGAAAAACTTTCGGCGCAATCTTTCGCACAGTTTTCGGCCTTATCCTGATCGCGACTGCAGATCTCGCAGTCGCTTCGTCATCGGAGAAAACATCAGCATCGATGCCAGTGTCGACATCGGTGCAGGTGCCAGTGCCGGCGTCGCTCTCAAAGTTTAAGGCTCCCTTTGATGGGCGTGCCCCTCTTGAAGGAGTTTATTCCTTACCTCTTCCTCTTGCCCCCACAGATCTTCTCGATCCGGGAAGTATCAACTACCAGTTTTCACGTCAAGACACCGATTTCCACGTTGAGGGCCGTCACGCAATTTTATCGCTGCCGGTCCAGCAAAACGCATTTCGTTTCTTTCTGAAAAAGCGCCTCCGCATCCCGCGGAACCGCAGTGATGCTAGAGCCGCCACACCGGTTCCTACCACTGTTCCGCTGATCGTACTCTTCAAAGGACAGGGTGCTTACATCAGCGCGTATGATGATCTTATCAATCACCTGACAGGCAAAGGGATCGCTGTTCTATTTCTCGACTACGCTACAAATTTTTTTGATGCCGATTATGTGCGAATGGCCCAAGACTCAGAAAAACAAATTGAGTTTGTTCTTGCTTCTCTCAGTGCGCAGCCTCGCGGAGCCCGCGTCGACACTTCTAAAATTGTTTGGGTTGGTATGTCGAAGGGTTCACTGGTTGAACTTTTTGCGATGACCAGCGCGCGGCCGCCAGCGCTCGCCTTGTTTTTTGAAACGCCCCTCGATGTGACACCGCCTTACGCAGCAATGAATCACAGCACTCCGAGCTTATTTTTTGTTGGCGATAAAGACACTCGTACGCCCATTAAGGAGTCACAATTGGCCTACGACTCAATCCAATCGGCATGGAAGCAGCTGGTTGTGATTAGCAGTTACACAGGGGCCCACGGCGAGAGACCGATCAGCGCCGAACACGGATCTTTTTCAACTCCGCATATTCTCGGGCGAACGCCGAACACAATGCATTACTTCGCGCACTGGCGTTACGCAACCGCAGCGGCAATGGTGTTAGAGGGTTCGGATCTCGCGAGGGAGTTGCTCTTTGGCAAGCTCACCACCCAGACAGCCCTTCCCGATTTAGAAAATAAAGTCCTCCGCTCGGCACCGTTCTAACTCAGGCGTCCCGCGCCGGCTAGCTCTTCAATTCTGTAGCGGTCGGGGTCCATCCGTGCTCTGCTACGCCGCTGCACAAATCACGCGCAAGGCGATGCGGCCATTCAAGTCGCACACCTAACACACCGCGTGCCCAACCGAAAACTCATCTAGAAATCGTTTAACTGCTTCTTCAAATCTGCTAAGTTCAAGTCTACTAATTTCAAGTCGGTTCACGTCAGTTAAAGTCAATGAACAAGAGAAGGCACACCACCATATGATGAGCATGATGAGTACGAAAAAAACATCCGTTTCGAATTCACTCCTTTTGACTTCAGTTGTTGCAGTTCTCACCTTTGTGATCCCTGTGCTTGCTCACAGTGGCTCGCACGGTGGTGGTGTGGATACGAATGGTAACCCGCTTCAGCCTGCAACTCGCTATAGCGGATCATCACCTATTGATATGAAAAATGGTTTATTCTTTGACAATGGAACTTTTGGTCTACCGAATGAGGATTACGAGACTTGGTCGAAGTCGCTCGAAGCCGTCGGCATCAGCGAGCGCAGCTACCCGTATGATCAGCGTCAACGCTTCATCGATGCCTTTGCAGACCGTGTTACTTTTTTTCAAGCAGCTCTCGAACATTGGG
This sequence comes from Bdellovibrionales bacterium, assembly GCA_043758635.1. Classification (GTDB taxonomy): domain Bacteria; phylum Bdellovibrionota; class Bdellovibrionia; order Bdellovibrionales; family JAMPXM01; genus JAYVND01. The sequence goes on along the minus strand of JAYVND010000280.1, from coordinate 1,370 downwards.
GGCAAACTTCTTCGGAGACGCTTCCAGAAGCTGCCGCCTATGCGAAAGAGGCCTCTGCAACCATCACTCCGAAGTGCGACAAGTTAAAGGATGTGTTGGCGCAGATTCGCGGCGCGAGCTCATCCAACTGGGATGCCGCCCAAGGAGACGCGCGTCGAGCATTGGCAGATGCCCAGTCGACCTATTACGGAATTCATCATAACCCGGCGCGCAAGTAGGTTTCGATAAGCAACGCCAATTTGTGTTGTCCAAGTCGTTTTCCGCGTGGCTTTCCATGTCGTCTTCCACTACGTCGTCGACAGTCAGTGCGAAATTCATAGCATTCCGATAAAACGTATCCCTACGGTCTGCAATGGACCGCTGACGATTGCGTCCATCATTTTTCCTCCTATTTGTTGCCAAGTGATTTGTGCTTCAATCAAATGAATTTTGTTGGGGTTGAGGGAAGAGCGGTATTGCAATTGAATTCGATCGCCCTTTTGCAAGAGCTCTTTACTTCGCACGGTCAAGCGCGCACCCATCTGCGCGAAGTTCACGAATCGAGCACTCAAGCGGACACCTCGCGAGTCGATAATATCGGCTTCGCCGTCTCTGCGATTTCGAATGTGTTGACGAAGACCCGAAACTTCTTTGCGTTTAAGTTTATCAATTATTTTTGGAAGATCTTGAACTTCCTGAGGCTCCGCAAGGATCTTAAAGCTTGGAATGTTGCGCGATTGAAAGCGTGCCATCGGATCAATCTCAAGGCAGCTCGCAATCATCCCTGCATGCGGAAATGCCGAATGCACCTTCGCAAGCATTTGCACGTGAGTCGCCGAAAAAAAAGGAATTCGCATCAACAGTATTCCAAATCTAAAATCCTTGAGCTGCTCTTGAATCTCTTGAAGCGAAAGCACTTCCCTGACGATGTAAAGTGACGGGTCAAAAAGCTGGCGCCGTATACCCTGAAGGCCCGAGTCCTGCTGAGTGATCAGCGCCAGACGAACCGGATCGACTTGACCGGAGATACGATTGACGACGGCTGCCGCAAACTCCTGGGCCACGCGCCGAGCTTCCTGAATGGCCTCTTGCCCACTGCTCCCGATGGTTGAGCCATGGCCCGTTTGCTCATGGTTCATTCTTTGGTCATGCGTTCTTTGACTATGCAATCTTTTATGAAAACGGCCAAAACGTTCATTCACGCGGTATGTGCTATCGGTGTGCGACAATCTAGCCCCCCTCAAATATAACAGTTCTGAAATTCGGTCCAATTGCTTCCCGAGCTCACCACTCTCTAAAAGCAAAAAGCGAGCACACTGTGCTCGCTTTTTATTCGATCTCATCGGCTAGAAATGGAACGCATGACACGAGTCCGACACCCGTCAAATTCT
>JAYVND010000279.1:0-1761 GCA_043758635.1 Bdellovibrionales bacterium | reverse complement strand
AGCTACACAACAACTTCAATTGTTTGAGCTTAAATCTCTCACTATTTGCTCTATTTTGAGTAAATGCCGCCGAAGAACGAAGTGAATGCTTCCATCATTTCTCAGGCCCACGCGTTTGCCGCTGCGGCAGTCGGGGGGCTCAGTGCCTCTCCTGTCAACCCAATGTTGCCTCGCCTGGATTGTTTACGTGTGCTTCCAGTTGAGGATACTGAAGACAATCAACGTCTCTTTCAGCGCATCTTGACTTCAGCCGGTGCAAAAGTGCAAATTGCCTCCAATGGTGCCGATGCAATTGAGATTTTCGATCGTCCTGAAGTTTTATTTGATCTGAAAAGTGGTCGGGCACCTTTTGACGTGATCGTAATGGATATTCGGATGCCGGTCATTGATGGTTACGAAGCAACCCGCACAATTCGAAAGCTAGGGTTTCAGGGGCCTATTATTGCACTGACCGCACACGCGACCGCGGGAGAAGAAGAGCGATGTCTTGCTTCAGGGTGTACGGATTTTGAGTTGAAACCAATTGATCGACTGGCACTTTTGACAACTGTCGCTCGTGTGACGAAAACTTAAATCATTCTTGACTCAAGTAGCATATTCGGAAAATTAATTTGAATTAGACTTTTATTGAAGACGCGTGGGGTGTCTGATCAATCTATATTTACCTTTAGTATCCAATTTACCAAATAGTGGCGCCTTCGGAGGGAACATGGAAGCCGTAACAGAAAAATTTGAATTTCACGATTTCGTACCAGATTCAAATACACAAGGTTTGAGCAGCCGTATTGTGAGCGAACTCGTAAATGCGGCGCCAAGCGATTCGAGCCTACGAGCTTGTCTCTCGAAGACCCGCGCTGGCTTTGAAGCGAGCTTCAAGCTTTGCTCGATGGCTGGGACATTTGCAGCGAAAGCCGCTGCGAAGACGCCGGCTGATGCGCTCAATGCGATGACTGAGAGAATTCGCACCCAACTCGATGGCTGGAGAAAAGCGAAAACGAAACTCCTGAGTAAGTCGTTTTTAGGCTAGATTTTCGGGTAAGGCTGCGAGGCTAAGATTTTTGGCTCCGTCGAAATTTAAAGCTGATCCATAACCGGTAAAGCTCAGTTTAAATTTCAGTTCGATTCTCAGTTCGATTCTGGATGCGGAGAAAATAAAAAAGGGGAGCCATTTGGATGGTTCCCCTTTTTATTTGCCGACCCTGTAAGACCTGCCAATTGAGCTTGCCTCAACGACGAAACGCCCGACCTAGGCTCGCGACCCGCGTAAAATTAAGCTGCGTGTTTTTTGCTGTAAGCGTTCCACTTTTTGTCGAAGTCGATTGGTTTTTTGCCTTCACGTGTGAGAAGTCCGAACTTGAACCAAGCGTAGTGTTCTTTGCAGAAGCCGCCGTCGCCTGTCGAAAGCTCGCCTTTTTTGCTGCACCCATCGCACACGCATTTGCTGAGGGAAAGAACGTTGCCGCCGGTGGATTCAGTATCCTGGTGTTTTAATTTCGCTGCCATTGCGTACTCCTATCGCCTAGAGGCGTTTGTCAACTCTTCGACAGACGGTTGAGACAACTGAAGGGGTTCAGAGGTCTCATTGGCAGAAGGGACGCAGTTCTGGCCGCTCCGCCTGGTCTGCGTGTCGCTAAATGAGAAATGTTTGAATGAAATTTGAAACAGATGATCTGAACTGAGACAGATAGTTGTCGCGAGGAGAGTCGAATGTCGCCCCGTCAGAGTTTGGCGTGGCTCAAATTAAAACGCGGCCACCGTAAG
>JAYVND010000278.1:0-1763 GCA_043758635.1 Bdellovibrionales bacterium | reverse complement strand
TCGACCGTTTGGCCAGTTCTCAAATCGAAAATAATGTTTTTCAGAGCGCGACCGCGCGATGGATCCAGCGCTGAAGGCATCAACCCGCTGTGCTGATCAGGAACGTTAGGGTTGAGAGTGTCACGGAAGACAACGGTGACACCGTTGTCTCGGAGGCCAGCTTCAATTCCTGACACGATGCTTTCGGACCAGCCCTTCCAGCCGCCAATCAATTTAGCCTGGAGACGCTGAGTCGAAATTCCCGACTGGCGAACTCGCGTCAAAATTTCGTTCAGTGATTTTCTTCCATCAATCATCGCAGACACGTGACCAATAATTCCCGTTTTCGTTTGAGGATCCCAGATCGTGACGATCACGCACGTGGATGCCCCATAAGTCTCAACTAATGGTGTGCGCGAAGCGTTTCCGATCAAATACTCATTCATTGCCACTTCGGGAATAGTGGGCGAGTCGACGCGGTCCGAATCACTGCCTGGTGCTGGAGAACCAATTTGGGGAGCGCCGTGATTGGCAGACGAGGCGAAGACACGACTCGCAAGTAAACTTGGAAATACGAGCGTCGAAGTGATGAGAACGGTAAAAACAAATGATCCACAAGTGGCCTTCACGAGAACCTCCAAAACAAAATAAACCGAAAAATAAACCGAAAAATAATTCGCAAAGTTAAGCCAGAGATCAGCCTCGCTGACGCATAATCACGCATTCGCCTATTGAGTGTCGAGAGCTTCTCTGGCGTGCGGATTTTTTTCATCGTTGACTGAAGTTTATAGTCACTTCAAGAACCTTGCGAACGGGTGTGACCAGTTGAATCTATTTAGAGGTCGTTTGCAGTTCACCTGCGGTTCATTTGAACTCGGCGGGGGGCTGGTACGGGATCTGCATTGCTGGTTTAGGATCTACATCTGAAATCTGCATCTGGGATCTGCAATACCGAATGTCTAGAGAATCTGAAAACCCAGCGAACGTGAGCGTGAACGTGGATGCCTACGCTGCTGAAGCCGCCACGGTAGATAAAGCAAGCAGAAACCTTTGAGAATGAGGACCGCGAGATGTCAAAAACCTTCTTTGTTGAGCAGCCGTCGAAACAATCGCCTGGCTCATTCGCGAAATTGACGAATTTAAAGTTGTTTGCGCATCCGTTTGTTGGAATTGCGCTAACGGCAAGCATGTGGACAACCGCGGCAATCGCGTGTCCTCCTTTTCTCGAAGGCGTGACCTCAACATCGCTTCGCTTGATCAATTCGAAAACGGGAGAACTTCTCAACAACGGTGATGTTTGCGCGTTCAACGATCGATTTGAAAACGCACGCGCGGCGATTCGCGCTCAGGGTGTAAATCCAGATATGATCGCCGACTCTCGCGCTCCCAGGTTGATTGATATGGAGCGCTGGAATTATCACACGACCGGGTTTCTCGATATTTTTGGTAGCTATGATCCGCACTTTGTTTATCCAGATCCGAAGGGAAACTGGACGGTTTGGCCCGGTTGGAACACCGCTGCCAAGTATGTCGACTCGATTGCTGAGCAGAATTATCAAGACCTGAGCCACGGAGTTGCAGAAATCCCGCACCTCGATATCAAATGGTTAAGTTCAATGCACGCGCTTGCGCTTGCGACTTCTGAACCCGGTCTTGCTGGAAAAATTCGTCAGACGCAGGAATTCGGCGTCGCGTTCTACCGCAAATCTGCGCCCAAGGTGAGCGAGATCGAAGCTATCGATCACAATGAATATAAGAGCCTCGTGAATCCTTTAAATGGTATC
>JAYVND010000277.1:0-1763 GCA_043758635.1 Bdellovibrionales bacterium | reverse complement strand
GCGACACGAATGAGTCATCATTCTGGATCGAGTCGATGAGTTCAGAAAAATTTCGCAAAAATGATTGGTTCGGCTTTACCAAGAATTGCATGTGCTTGGTGTCATCATATTTACCAACGAGTGACTTTACGACAAGATCTGACATGGCGACCATGCCGCCCGGATTCGATGTTTGATCGATCACCAGCATATCAGTGTTTGCTTGCAAGTACCCAATGTAAAGTCGGAGACTTGCTAACATTGTGCCCATGTTTTCGACCGAGTACTGAGGTATTCTTAAAAAGCCAACTTTCTTTCCATCACGTTTGAAAGTCCCGACAAAAAAGCTGTCGTGATTCATCAACGCCGAGAGCTCTTCATTCGGAAACGCAAGTTCCTTAAAATCTGCAGGTAATTTAAAGAATGGCTCGCGCTCTCCAATATCAAGTTTTTTTCCGATCGCATCAGCAGGCACCTTTATTTTTGGGGCGCCGTCTTTCGCTTGACCAATCGAAGCACTGACATTGAGCATTTCGTGAAACATCTGCAGCTGCTTATTCATCGCAACGTAAGCATTTTGCCCTTGAGGGGTCAGGTCACGAACAAATTTTCCGCGAATGGTCTCGAGAAATGCCGAGACTTGCGCACGGGTTTTCTCAGCTGCAATTTCCTCTGGAGTTGCTTGGAGCGCGACAGCGGTTTTTGGCTTTGATCCGCGATCCATTAGACCGATGCCTTCTGATTTATAGCGAGTCTTCAATTCAAATGTTTCGCTTCCAGATTGAAACGTTAAGGTTACATCTTGAGAAGCCAAACGCGATACCGGGTATCCACGCGATTCTTTCAATGAGGTAATCAAGCGTGAGAAAAATGCGCGGTTGCTTACATCATTTGCATACTTATTAAAATAAGGATTCGAAGCCTGATATTCGATGAGCGGCACACCGTTAACCGCGATTAAGTTGTCGCCAAGTTTTGGAAGTCGCGTCACGCCAAGTGAACGGTCCACTTGCGACGGGACCAAATAGTTTAAAATCGTTTTTTCTCCAACCGCTGAAAATTGCATCGGTAGGGAGTAAGCCAAAGAGCTTGGCAGTTCCACCGACACGTGAGCATCATTCAAATTGTTAAACGCGTCTGCAACGGCATAGTGGAAATCTGAGAGTGAATGAATTTTGTTAAGTGAACTCAAAAGGCGGTTTTTAAACGTTTCCCACCTCAACTTAATCGATCCTTCTTTCATCGAGCGCGGACCATAGTTGCTTTCTATGTTTATGATCAGATTCTTAATGTCGGTTTTCAATGCGTCGTGAGAGACTCCTGGAATCCCACGAACTCGATCACTCTTAGGAGTTTCAGCAGCATCATGTCTAATTTCGGCACGAGTCGCCTCTGTTTCAAAGATGACGAAGCACTGTTGAGCCGAAGAAGAAGCACGGGCAGCGTTCGGAACAAAGGGAACCGAAATCATAACCAGTGCACTCAAAGCTAGAATCACACGCGGCTTAACAAGCATATAGTCGGCCTCTCACATTCAACGGGTTCAAACGAATCCAGTACCAAGTTTCCAATCACGAAATCCCGGGATCGGACCACTCAATGAGTAGCAATGCAGGTGCCGACCAGTGTTCCGACTTTCGGTATTGAAGTGTGCCACGTTCAATCTAAAGTATACAAAAGGCGCGGTTGAAGCTTTAAACGCCGCTGAGCGCGCAAGTGTTTAAAAGATTGCCGTATTTTACCTCGAGATGAGACTCAGAATGAGACGAACTTTTTTGAGAAAA
>JAYVND010000276.1:0-1767 GCA_043758635.1 Bdellovibrionales bacterium | reverse complement strand
CCGTTCAAAACCCTTGCTCGCAAATGAAATCTGCTCTTCGCGCTTCATGTCTATAGTAGAGCAAAAATCCGCGGATTTAATCAGAGCATCCCGGGCTTTGAACGGTTCTCGCGACCAACGAAGCGCGCAGCGTTTCTTGAAGCGATGGACGGGGTCCACTCCAGCAGTAAATGCGACGGGCTACGTCTGGCAAGGGTCTTCTCGATCATTTCCGGCTCTAAGCTAGCTCGTCGACGAGATCAGAGCTTTCATCGCAAAGACAGCTTGAGACGCGCGAGAACCGTAAATCCCGGTTGCAGATCCAATAGTGTAGGATGCGTCGAGCCCACCTCAGCTCATCTTGCACTTCTCCAAAAAGCCCCTTTTTAGGGGGATTTGGGCAATTGGCCATCGCGCATTAAACCTGTGCGACCCTATCAATAACTGGTTGTCCATAAGCAATCCGTGAGCAGGTCCGATGAAGTCGTTGGCCTCCACGGGGGATGGTCACAGCCTTGGCCAGATCTCTTGGGCGCTTTCAAAAAGATTCAAGATTCTTTTTTTAATCGATTCCTCATCCCAGGTCATTTCGTATCGGAGTCGTTGATTAATCGGTAAATTGGAATGGTGTAAAATCTCTCCAAGTTTTTGCGCCCATGCGCCATTAGATATTGCCGCATTTAATGGTTGCGTTATTAGGGTGAGATTTCCAATTGTCTGCAGAGCAGAATCTCTGTTCCTGGTCGCCTGAGCAATCGAATCATCAATAGATGACTCAGGTAGCTCAAGGTGGCTCAGACCACGCTCTCCTGAGGCCAAAGGCCAATTCATCAGCCATGATTGCGGCATGAGATGCTCGACTGTCAACTGACCGTTTTCGATAATTTCCGTTTTGTTTGAACGGTACGTTGCATTAATTTTGGAAAGTATAAAGACAATCTTGGCATTTGTAAGAGTTCTGTATGCGTGATTTGAAAGCCATGCAGATTTAAATGCTGCGTCGTCCGGCCACAAAGCCGTCTCCGAAGTCTGACGGCGAAGAAACTCAGATAAGGCTTTTGGAGTGACATCACCGCGCTGTAACTCCCGTATCGCACTTAAGAATAGGCGATTGTAGGCTTTTGCAGTCAGATTGCAAACCGCGCGACGAAGAAGATAACACTCTAGGAGTGTTACGTATCGTATTACATCTGCGTCAGTGGGTTTGGTCTCAAAAATAAATAGCAGTAGCGGAAATACTGTGCTCGTATCAAACGCCTTAACGAAGTTTGCAAACTCAGAAAGAATGTCATTCGGAGTGGGCGATATTAGCCTTGCGAAAACGTCTCGTTGACGAGCAAGGGACTTGAGTTCATCGGTGACGTTGCCAAAGGGACGAGTTGAGTCAATCAAGTTTTTGTACTCAACAAAGAGATGCTTTACTGACGTGTCTTCACCACTCTGGCTGCTGACGAAGTGTTGAATAAAAAGATCGCTGCGGGCACTTTGATAACGACCCTGTCTCTCCAATTGTCGCCAGAACGGATCATCAAAAGGTTTCCAATATTTTTCGTAAAGTGACTCTATAGCTGGCAATGCTGGATCGGATGCACGTTCGCGAGAGGCTCGTAAAAAAATAAAATTTCTCAGAAGATCGGCAGGCAAAAGCGGGACACCGCGTGCGTTCAGCGTTTCGAAAATAACCTGTGGGTCGTCGTCCTGTTGCAGATCGATTGCAACGACACGCAACGTATTTTTTAAAGCACCGAGACATTTCAGTAAACGATCACGATAGGTCGGATGTTCGGA
>JAYVND010000275.1:0-1767 GCA_043758635.1 Bdellovibrionales bacterium | reverse complement strand
CCATCTCGGGCATCTGGCAGTCCATTAAAATAAGGTCATAAGGAATTTGGCGAAGTGCATCGATGACCTCCAGTCCGTTCGCCACTGCATCAGCACGTAACCCCATCTTCTCAAGATACCTAAGTGCAATTTTCTGGTTGATGATATTGTCTTCGGCAAGCAAAATTCGAAAGGGCTGTAGCGAACCCTTGTCGAATGTGCCCGGCGTTTCTGGCAAATCTCGAACTGGCATTTGCGCTGCCGGTAAGAGCGCTGTAAACCAGAATGTTGAACCCACATTGGCCTGGGTTTCGACACCTATCTCGCCTCCCATTCGCTCAACTAGATGCTTCGCAATCGAAAGTCCCAGGCCGGTCCCTCCGAATCGCCGCGATGTCGATGCATCTGCCTGCGAGAAAGCCTTAAACATTCGCTGTAGCGCGCCGGTTGGAATACCTATTCCAGTGTCTTCAATCTCAAATCTTAGTTGTTGCGAAGCCAACTGGTGCCGGACTCTTAAAATGATCTGACCCTTTGAAGTAAATTTGATCGCGTTGCTAAGGAGATTGTTCAGGATCTGCCGAAGCCTCCCTGAATCGCCGTTGTAAAACCGCGGGATTGTCTGCGGGCAGTCGAAAACGAATTTGAGCCCTTTCGCTTGCGTTTGGTACTGAAATGAACGCTCAATATTATGAAGTACTTTGAAAAGATCGAAGTCAGAGTTCTCAAATTCAAGCTTCCCGGCTTCAATTTTCGAAAAGTCCAAGATGTCGTTGATAACAGTGAGTAAAGACTCGGCCGAAGTGCGCGCTGAATCTAGGTAATCTCGCTGTTCTACTTTGAGTGGGGTATCTAGAAGCAGATTTAGCATTCCGACCACGCCATTTATTGGAGTGCGAATCTCGTGGCTCATATTGGCAAGAAATTGAGATTTGGTCTTCGAAGCGTGAAGTGCGGCTCGCTCATTCAGAATAGATTCAGCTTTCTCGATTTCAGCTCTTTTCTTCGCAGACACGTCTAAGACAAGCGCAATACCACCCGCGTTCGCTTCGCCTTCGACGGTTGCTCCACTGATAATGATATCGATGCGCGACCCATCTTTTCGGATCAATTGTTTTTCATATGGCTCGCAGTATCCTTGCGTGATCGTCTCTGTCAGGGCTTTCGCGTCAAGCTCAGAATACTCAGTCGGAGTGAGATCTTTCAAGCAAAGTAGACCATTGACGAGATCATCCCGCGTGAATCCAAGCATCGTTAAAAAGGCGGCGTTCGCGTCAGTGATTGCGCCAGCTTTGTCCCAAAACAGCATGCCGAACATCTTTGCTTCGTATACTTTTTTAAATCTTGATTCGCTCATCTGAGTCGACTTTTCAGCTAATTTTTGGTTCGTAATATCAATTGCAAGTGAGAGAATTGATTTTACGATTCCGTCGCGTATTAAAAAAGGCGTGGTGAGACTTATGATCCATCGACCACCCATTTGGAACTCGGAATTGATAGTTTGACCTGCAAATCCGCTCTGCAGGTCTTTCATGCGTTCGGGGTTACTCTTATGCCGTCCAAGGCAAGACGTGCCAACCAACTCGCCCGACCTCATCCCCAGGTTTGCAAGGATACGGCCTTCAGAAAAGGTGTAAATCCAATCTGAGTTGATTTCGTGGAGGGCAACCGGTGCATTCTCTAGGACGGCCTTAAGTCGCAACGCAAGATCCCTAGCATTTTGCTGACTTTCGGCGAGAGAGATCTCGAGTTTCATTTTTTCAGTGATGTCGTTTGAGATCGCAATCA
>JAYVND010000274.1:0-5768 GCA_043758635.1 Bdellovibrionales bacterium | reverse complement strand
TCGTGATCACATTCTGACGCTTCTGCATCACAAACTGAGTCTAAGGTCGAGAACTCCTGCTTATAGAACTCTCCATAATTAGCTAAACAACTCTCCATGATTTCACTCACCAATCGGTTCAGTCTTGAATTCTCGCCTGGTGGTAATGGTGGTAAAACCATAGATCCTCTCGCGTTTTGACACTCGAGTTTTTAGATTGGGCACAAATTCCGACAATGGCATTTAGTGATTTTCGATGTTTTTCGCAGCGGCTCCCAAGGCCGATTAAACTTGAATGATGCCACGAAAGGCGGATGAAATGAAATTAATGATAGTTCTTTTCACATTGGCTGCAGCATGCGGAACTTCAATATTAACTGTCGCAGCTCGAGCGAATGCTGATGTCAGCATTGCGGCATCGCCGTTTGAGATCGACTGCGCTCCCTTCACTCACGCTCAAGGCACCATCATGCGGGTTAAGATCGTTCGCGCCTCTGACGAAGCTGAGGTCACGATCGGAGCCCCATCATTCAACGTGCCGACCAGTACAGAGAGCTATCCTCTTGTTCAAAAAATCTCAGACACGCACGGACGCACCGTGCATTATCAGGCAAATAATTTTGTCCTTACTTTGGATCGAACCACTTCGACGGCGGTCGTTCACTTCATGTTCAATGGCGAAGAGAAGATGTTCGAAAATATGGTTTGTCGAAATTAACTCCGGAGCCTCATGGGCATCTTGTCACGCTGCTTTTCAGCGGACAGATGTCACATGAAAGCTGAGAGTACTTTTAAGAGGCGCGTGGTTGCATGCCTTTGAACGCACTGATCCGAGTCCTAAAGTATCTGGATTTAATTATTTTATCCGATAGCACTTGCACGAGGCGATCAAAATCGCGAAACTCGGCTCTATGAAAAATTCAGCCACTGATTCAGGTAAAAATTCGAGCAATATTTCAGATAAAATTTCAAAGACTGACGCGGCCGATAATTCTGCCGAATCTTCCACGCGTTCGTCGTTGCCCACTGCACAGCCCATAATCGATTTTCACACTCATGTCTATCCGCCAGTTGTCTCGGATGCGTTAAAAAACTTTGCGCTCCAAGCGAAATCTCACCTCGAACAGGGTATGTCACTCGCAAAGGTGTCGCCCGAAATTCGACAAAAAGTAGAAGCGGCAACTGAGTTAGTCACTGAAAAATTACGCACCGGGTGGGCTGGAACGCGTGGTCTCTTAAAAGAGGTTTTCACTCCCCTTGCACGTCGCTCACATGAAATGCAGACACAGACGCGCACACTCCCGCCGCTCGTTCGAAATCTTATGGACGAGGTGGGGGCGGTTTCAGTCCTTCCGCATTTGATTCTTGAGTCCTCTTCAGCAGATCAGCTGCATGCGATGGAGGAACTTGGCATTGACGCCGCTTTGACAGTGGCGTTTCCACCGATGATTCCTTCGGAATTCATCATTGAACTTGCAAAAGATGATTCAAGGCGTGTGCCCGTTGTTGCCTTTGAAAAAAAACAGTCGTTCGAAGAAGTCTCTCGGCTTTTTGAAAGCTACCATGCGAGAGGAGTGCGGGTTCTAAAAATCTATCCGCTGTATGACGGGCTGGGTGCAGACTCCGAGTTCTACCACCATCAATTGGCTCTTGCCGAAGAACACGGCTGGCTTGTGATCCTTCACACTGGCGCGATTCATATAAAACTTTTGATGCCACATACAGAACTTGGCGATGTTTCGCATTTTGAATCTTGGTTCACCGATTTTCCAAACATTAATTTTGTCCTGGCTCACCTCGGAATGCACGACAACCGAGTGGTCATTGAGGCTGCTAAAAAAAACAGTAACACTTGGGTGACCACATCGTGGCAACCGCCCGATGTGATTGCACAGGCTGTTCATATTCTTGGCGCGTCACGCGTGCTTTATGCGAGCGATTGGCCGCTTTTTGGAGAAAACATGAAGGTTGGAATCGGTCGCATACGGGAGATCGAAGACAACTCCATGATCACTCCGGCAGAAGCGAAAATGATTCTCGGCGGAAGTGCAGCCCAACTTCTTAAAACTGTTGGTCTCGAAATCACAAGTTCTTTAGCATAATGATCGCGAAGAATTTGGCGGAGCACAGTGCAATTCGAGTGCAATCACAGTTCATGCACAGTGCAATCACACTCACTCTATATCATTTAACAGGATCAAACGGAGACCAGCCATGAAACGGATTTTTTTGACGAAACAAATTGCTCGACGTTCTGTCACAAGTTCGATCACCACCATGCTCACGATGGCGGCATTCATCGTTCTGGGATCTGGGCGACTCGCGATGGCGAAACCTTCCGACTTTTCAGTAGCAGGATTGGATTGCGCCACTGCCACTGCAGAGCTCAGTTCCGCTCAAACAACTTACCTTAATGCGCAAAGGCAGCTCAACCAAGCCCAGCAAAAATGCAATGGCGACTTCAACTGCATTTACCCTTACCAGTCGGCTTTTGCGCAGGCTCAGGCGAACCTCTTGGCCGCTCAGAATGCGGTCGGCCTGGCTTGCAAATAACCAGTGCAAATAAACAGCACTCCTTCACTTTTGCGGTTTCCCTAGCAGCTTCATGCCGATATTAGGCGCCGATATTGGGCGCCGATGTTAGGCGCCGATATTAGGTGCCGATATTAGGTGCCGATATTGGTAATGATAGCAACTGCCGATAGGTGGAGCAGGTTGCGGTGACGATTCACGGAACTGCAACTGCAACTCGTTCACGGGCGCTCAAGCACCCACCAGCCTCAGCTGCTTCTGCTTGCCACTATAGGCAAAACTGCCCGTGGCACATTGTTTGGATATCTTCCCGTTGCACGCGCAACCGAGGATAAAAATGAATTCAGATCATGATATGAATCTTGCGACCGCTTCAGCCCTCCCTTTTTGCCAGACCAGCCGCCGCCTAAATTTGAAGTCATTTGGATTTTTCTTTGCACCCTCGCTGCTCCTACCGATGGTCGCATCTATAGTTGCAACTGCGCAGATCTCGTTTCCGGCATCGGTGCAAGCTAGCGACTCGCAGGACTCGCGAAGCGAGAGTCTACCTGCTGCGCAAGACGTCTGTGAAACTCGCCGAGCACTCACCATCCAAGAGCGAGACGCGCTCTCAACATTCAATTCAGAACTCAGCTGGCTCGCGAACTACCGTTCGGGAGCCGACCGCAATGGCGTGACGTATCAGCAAAAGTTTTCTGCCATTTTACTCAAGTACGAAGGTAAATTCCAAAGTGAGGAGCTCAAAGACGCAGCCGGAGAGCGCGTTCTTTTTGAACAGTTTCAACAGCTGTTGTTTACAACGACGGGGCTTGAGAACGCCGATTTTAAAAGACTCACCAATGTCTATCGAACCGTCGAATATTTTGCGAGCGGCACACCCCGAGAGCTGCGCGAAGGCATTGGAGGCATGCAAGATCGAATTGCAAAATGGAACCAGCAGCAACTCGCAAAAGTTAACGCCGCCAGTGTTTCAAACGAAGTGAAAGCTTCGAAGACCCTTCAGTCTCTTTCACAAACTGAGAATGTCTTAGCGGCGCTTGATGTCGTGGGCCAAACGCTCAACTATCGAATGATAAAAAACAATGAACAGCTGGATGACAAGTTGGCATCGTATCGGCAGTACTTCTGGAGCGCCCTGGGCGGAGCCGGAGTCGTCGGAACACTTGTGGTATCTGCGCCAGTCGTCTCGACAGCTTCGGCAACTGCCGGAGTCGCGGGCGTTTTGATGGCGGGATGCTCGATCGGCGCTGTGGGTGGTGGCGCAGCTGCGCTGCTTCAGCGCCAATATCAAAGTTATGCAGATGCTTGGATTGAGAGTGCAAATCACCATACGAATTACGCCTGCGAGTTGCGCCGAGCAATTGAAAACAATCACGAAACGCTCTTCCATGCCTTCCGCGAAGGCGCGGTTCACGGGGGCATTGCAGGCTGCGCCTTCACGGGTGCAGGAATGGTTGCCCCACAGGTCACTGTTTACGGCGTGACGGCTGCGGTCGCAATCGCAACCGGCGCTGATGGAGTCATGGCGGCTAAAGACGGCTACATGGCGACAAAAACTTATTTAGTTTACCGCTCGCTCATCGCTTTGCAAAAAGCGGAGCAGAGTGCTGAGGATCCCGCAAAAGCTGCAGAGTATCTTCGTCAAGCGCAGCAGTACGCAAAAAACTCGGGTGCTCATACTTTGAATACGATTCTAGTGGGTATCGTTCTCACCGGTGGACCAAGTGAGATCGCACACGCCATTCAGCATGGCCGCGAAGCCATTGTCGCCCTGATCGGCAAGTCGTCCGACAACGCAGCCGTGGCGGTTCATCTCTTAATGAGTGTTGCAAGCTCCACAGTCGCAGGTTCGAAAACAAAAAATTCGAACTTGGGTCTGCCCGCGCTACCTCTCGATGATTCGGCGAAGATGAAACAACGCTAAGAAAAGAAGCACAAACCCGTGGCTAGCCACGCCTCCCGAGGCGTGGTAGTTTTATGAAATGTTTAAGCTTCGCCCCTACCAGAATGAAGCCGTTCAAGCGACACTCCAACATTTCAGAAATACCAAGACACCAGCGGTCATCGTCCTTCCGACGGGAGGAGGCAAAAGCCTGGTGATTGCAGAGCTCGCACGCGTGGCGCGAGGTCGCGTGCTTGTCTCGGCTCATGTTCGTGAACTTGTTGAGCAGAATCACGCAAAATACATTTCGCTTGGCTTGCCTGCAGGTATCTTTTCAGCCGGCCTCGGACGAAAAGACGTCGATGAAAAAACAATTTTTGCCAGCATTCAGTCGATCGCCCGTGCGCCAGAAGATATGTTTCAAGATTTTTCGCTTCTTGTTATCGACGAATGTCATCGAGTTTCGATCGAAGGCGACACGCAGTACCTGCAAGTGATTTCCAAGCTTTTAAAACACAATCTCCAACTCTGCGTACTAGGGCTAACGGCAACTCCCTATCGATTGGGTTTCGGCTGGATTTATGAGATCAACATTCATCGCAAAATGCGTGCATCTCGCGAAACAAATCGATTTTTTAAAACTTGCATCTTTGAACTCTCAACTCGCTACATGATCGACAACGGCTATCTCACTCCACCCGTGCAAATTGATTCGCCTGTTGCCTGCTATGACTTTTCGAGTCTTAAGCTGCGCGGCACGAGCTTCATCACGCAACAAATCGAGTCACTGCTTCAAGATCAGAAACGCATCACCCCCGTTATCATTCTAAATATTGTCGAGATGGCAAAAGATCGTCTGGGAGTTATGATCTTCACCTCGAGCGTCCGCCATGCAGAAGAGATTATGACATGCCTTCCGGCCGAAGAATCGGCGATGGTGGTTGGCGAAACCGAGTCGAACGCCCGCGAAAAAATCATCGGCGAATTCAAAGCCCGAAAACTCAAGTACTTGGTGAATGTTTCGGTGCTCACGACTGGATTTGATGCTCCTCATGTCGACGTGATTGCGATATTGCGCCCGACCGAATCGGTGAGCCTTTTTCAGCAAATCATCGGACGTGGACTTCGTTTGAGCCCCGGAAAAACCGATTGCCTCGTTTTAGATTACACCGGTCAAGGCCATGATCTCTACAATCCCGAGATTGAAGATCAAAAGCCGCAAACGGATTCGGTACAGGTCGACGTGCTCTGCCCTGCTTGCGGCTTTTTGAACCAATTTTGGGGAACGGTCGATCCAGACGGCGAAGTGATTGAACACTTCGGCCGTCGATGCAAAGGCGTTTTGATTCATAACATTGATCAGACTGTCGAGGAC
>JAYVND010000273.1:0-1772 GCA_043758635.1 Bdellovibrionales bacterium | reverse complement strand
GCAGCGGCGCGCGAGTTTCCGTTCCAGGTCGGCAGCGGCGCGCGAGTTTCCGTTCCAGGTCCGCAGCGGCGCGCGAGTTTCCGTTCCAGGTCCGCAGCGGCGCGCGAGTTTTCATTCCAGGGTTGTCCGGTTTGACTGCATCCGTAAACAGATTTTATCGAAATAATTTGACAGGTATTTTCTTTAAAATTTTTGGAAGCTGATCGCTATTCGGAGTTGCCGCGTGAAAGAGTCTCCGCAATCGTATTTGGGTTTCTCCGCGATGCTTTTTACAAGTTCGCGTGCGCGTCGCTCTTTGCTTCGGACGCTCGTTTACGCGTCTATTAAAGCCCAAAGATTTCGACAAAGAACTCGTGTTACAACCCAGCTAGTTCTGACACCACACTCGGGAGATACCGTGACGAAAAGATGGATCGATGCGCTTCAGCTTCAAGAAAAACTCGACCGGCTCGTGCGCCATGAGCGCGAGTTACTCAATGAAATTCTCGACATCATTATCGCTGCAGATGCGAGTCGATCTTTTCTCGAGCTTGGGCATGCATCACTTTTTGCGTGGCTCACAAATCATTTTAAATATTCAGAATCTGCCGCTAAACGCCGCATTGATGCCGCTCGGTTAAAAAAATCTGTGCCGGCGATCGAATGCAAACTCGAAAATGGATCGCTGAATCTCTCGACTGTTTCAAAAGCGCAAAGTGCAATTCGAGCAGAAGAAATTCGCACGAAAACGAAAATGACTGAAATTCAGAAAGCAAAAGTCGTCGAATTGATCGAAGGCAAAACGGGGTTAGAGACCGAAAAGATTTTGATGGCCAAATTTCCCGAAGCACAGATTTTTCAAAAAGAGCGCGCACGCGTGTTGGGTCCGACCGAAATCAACATTTCGCTGGTGATGACCCTCGAAGAGTACGAAGTTTTCCAACGGACCAAAGAGTTATTATCACACGCCATTCCGAGTGGCAGTCCCGGCAAAATTGTCGCGGCCTTGAGTCGCGACTTTGTGAAACGAAACGATCCACTCGTTAAGAGGGTAAAGCCAAAGATATCACACGACTCGAATGAAATTGTAGAGGCGAAAATCGTTCATACTGTCGAGAGTTTTACCCACAATTGCAATGCCGAGGACGCAGAGAACGTGCGTGTCGCCAAGGGCGCAGAAGTCGCGCGTTTCGCCGAAGGATCGGAACCAGTTCGTGAGGTCAAAGGTAAGAGTGAGAAAATGCATTTGGCAGCTGATGCGGGAGCCCAACGTCGTGCCGCGAAAATTTCGAGACAAGCTCACAATTCGCGTTACATTCCAAGTGAGGTCAGGCGCGAAATTTTAATGAGAGACCAACATGCATGTCAGTTTCGGGAGACTTCGACTGGCAAAATTTGCGGCTCTCGTTATCAAGTTGAGGTGGACCACATCCAGCCATGGGCACTTGGCGGGAAGCATCACATCGAAAATCTGCGCTGCCTTTGTGCTCAGCATAATCGTGATCGAGCGGTGCAGACATTCGGAAACGTACGAGTCGGGCGATGATTGGAGTTATAATTTTCACGGCGAGAGTGACTAAATCTGGCTCGAAGCCGCGAGTTGCCTTGCCGGCTAAAGTGAGAATCGGTCTCTTGCAAAAGCTGATTCCCCAGGTCCGTTGCGGACCTTTATTCTGTGCAGGTACGTTGCGGATTTTTATACCGTGCAGGTCCGGGAGTCGGAGATTTTCATGGATGTGGGCGAGAGTTGACCTGAGCCTTTTGTCCCGACACACTTGAGGGATGAAATTTTC
>JAYVND010000272.1:0-1772 GCA_043758635.1 Bdellovibrionales bacterium | reverse complement strand
GTGAGCGACCTCGCACGGAGACATCTTACAATTTTTCGAAATATCGCCAGGCGGTCGGTTTTGTCGGGCTTAAATTTCAGAGGCAGGGGTTCGCGTCTGAAGCCGTTGGAAATATTTTAGCATTTCTCGGAACTAAATTGCGAATCACGAACGTAAAGCTTGGATTGAATTCATTTATCAATTTGCTTATCGACCTAATTGATCCAAGCGGCCCACTGTGTGACGACTCAATGCGAACATAGCTTCCGATAAGCTTCTGATTCTTTAGCGAGCTCACGACTCTGGATTCAATTACTTCAGCCGCGCGGTTGTGCGCGATCAAGTGAGCATTTTTTTAATCTTAAAGAAGTAGCGAGGGTCAAATAGCTGAACTTCCATCACAAATATCAATGATTAACATCTCTTTTCATCGCTTTCCAAGATTAAAAGGACGAAGTAGGTTCTGCGGAATCAGGGAGGCAATATGACGTTTTCAGACGACTCGCCAGCGATTGTATTATCAGCAATTCTTTTATCGTCCGTCGTTTCGTTGAGCGCCCGTGCTGCCAGCTTTGTCTGTACCGACGAAACTGGCGGAGTTAGCAGAAGAGTTATTGCCGAGACAGACGAGGACGGCCGTGCAGCTACCATTACCGTCCAGATCAACAGTAAAATCGTTTACTCCGCGGTCCCAGTCGTTTTCACTTATACGGACCGGAGCACTTTCCAGTCGCCAACGTTCACAAATGCGAACGGCGCTCCCGCGAGTCTTTACTTCCAGATTTTCGAAACTGGATCAAGAGTACTTGGCGACTTCACAGAAAGCTCGTATCTGCCAATCGTCAGGTCATTTGGTTCTAGATGCCATTATCAAGCTTCGGATTTCTAGCAGGTTCATCTATGAAAAAAATGAAACATGCATTATAGAAGCGATGAATTTTACTTAAAGCTACATGCCACTAATTGACCAAAGCTTTGTTCGCTGGCTGGAAACTGCGGGTCAGGATTCAGCATTTCGGCGGTATACGGCAATGCTTCTGACGACAAGCCATCCTCGGATGGAGTAGCTGCAGATGAATAATGATATTGTCCGGCACTCACTACTAATTCAACGCTGTAAACAAAGGGCGCATAGCTGAATGACTGTGTTCGATCGATCATCAACTTCGTACCATTGCTGAGATTTGTAAATGTCAGTACGCCGTTGCTATCGGAGACGTAAGACAGCTCCTGACGCTGCGACACTTCTTTGGAGAACTCTTTTGTTACGACCATCATAATTGAGTCTCCAGGATTGAAAACACCTCGGCCAGACGTGAGCAGCTGGGCCGTGTAGCTAATATGATTGCCTTCGGGATACGTTTTGACCTCTAGGCAGACACCGGAGGCCACTGATTCGCTTCGTCCGGCAGCCGAGATTGAATTCCCATCGGTTTCGGCAAAGGCGCTCACGGAAATGATCAAATTCATCGTAATTAACAAAATTGAACGCATAAAACTCTCCTTAGATATGGTTTTGCGCTTGGATCAGGTTTGACTACCGATGAAGTGTTCGGAAGTCCAATAAAATTGAATGACCCTCCGGCAGCTTCACTGTCGATGTCGTGAAACGCTAAATTTCAAAACGGTGAGCCATCGATAAAGTGCTCGAGTCGTACTGGTACGCTACCGAGAATGTTCTGGGAGCAGCGAACGGACTGGAAATAGACCAATTATTGAGTCACGAAAGGCCTTTGAACCCAATGTTAAACCTGAGTGCCAGAGTATTTTTTTCACCTCCTACCGTCGTAGGC
>JAYVND010000271.1:0-1775 GCA_043758635.1 Bdellovibrionales bacterium | reverse complement strand
AGGCGAGGGAGCAAACTTAAAAATGAAATTCACATCTCAATTGACGTTAGGCACAGCTTGCGCGCTCTCGCTCTTCGCCGTGGCAGTCCCTTCGCCATCTCCCGCGCAGACGTACGAACAGTCTGCGCGCTACGTAAGTCCAGTAGATGAGTCGCTTACAATTCGCTCGATTGCACTCTTGCCAATCACTGACAACGTGGAGGGAATTTACTCTCGCCACATTGCGACCCAACTCACGGCACTCCTGCGCAGCTCACATCGTTGGGATTATGTTGAAACTCCGGACGATCCAAAGTTTCCGCAAGTGACAAGTCTCGAAGAGTCGCCCGGAGATTTTAAAAAAGCGGTTTCTAAAATTCCCGCTGATGCATTTATCACGGCCGTCGCGAGTCGAGGTCCTTCGGGCCTTTCAGTTCGACTGGATTTATTTTTAAAGAGTGACGGTCGCCTGCTTGCGCAAGAAACGTTAAGAGATTACAAGCGTTTTGAAATTTCGGATTTAAAAATTCAGCTTCGCAAAATGTATGGGAAACTACTTTCGGACATTCCTTATGATGGCTTGATTCTCAGTCGTCAGCAAAACCAGGTGACCGTGAACCTTGGTAAATCAGATGGTATTCAACCTGATCAGTTTATCACCGCGATTCAAGTCATCACCGTAAAACGCCATCCACGCTTTGGCTTTTTGATCAGTTCAGACAAAGAAATTTTGGGCCGAATTAAAATTACGCAAGTTGATGAAACCCTCAGTTTTGGAACGATCGTTTCAGAAAAAGAACGTGGCGCAATTCAGAAGTTTGCAAAAATCTCGGGCGTGACGCCAATTCAATATCCCGACCCCGCCTTAGTTGATGAGAACGGAAATCCCATCTTGAATCAACCCGACTCAGGGGTTGTATACGGTGACCATCCGCGTTAATGGCTTCCGACTAAGTCGCCGAGTTTTGGTGAGGTCGGTTTGCGCTTGGGCCTTGGTCAGTTCGGTACCAATGCGAACGTTGACGGCGTCCCGAATCTCGAAGCCAAAGATTCATCTCTTCCGCAACTTTCAGGCCATGCAGAGCTCTGGCTTAATTCGGAATGGACGGTTCGCGCCGATTTGATGAACGCCGTCGTGACAACTGGCAACCCTCGCAGCGGATCTTCGCCGGGCAAGCTCAACCAATCGGTGAGTCGTTACGGGGTCGAAGGCCAGTACAACTTTTTACTGCAAGGAGATTACTTCGGTCCAAAGTTTTTTGTTCAGGGTGGCTTTGCTCAGTACAAAAATTCGGTCGACGACAGCCAGCCTCGTGCTTTCACGAGCGCGAGTTACTCGGGATTGCTACTGGGCTTTGGCGGCTCGTTCCCGATCACGTTTGATAAAAAATGGAGCGTCGGTGGACAGCTCAACGTTTATCTCTTTCCGCGTGTTTCTCAGTCGCCAAGTATTTCGGACGGAAGCGCGAGCAGCAATATGAATGAATTTAGTTTAGATGTTCGACGCAAAATTGCTGAGAACCTGTGGATTGTTGGCGAGCTTCAGTATTCGCTATATATGACGACATTCAAGGATGCGAGTGCGGACAATGCAACAAGCATGAGTCAGCGCCTGACTGTAATTTCGGGCGGCATTGACTGGGACTTCTAAATCCCAGCAACCATACCGAAGAAGCTTCTCCCTGTTCGTCCAATTATTTAGTAAGGACCGTAAGGGATCGAGTTCACGCAAGGGGCACCGGAGAAAGGCGATGATGGGCCGCGGCAGCTTGGGAAACCAGGGTAGTCGCGCTCAG
>JAYVND010000270.1:0-1784 GCA_043758635.1 Bdellovibrionales bacterium | reverse complement strand
TTTGAACTCATTCGCTGATTGTCTGACACGATTTCGCTTTTCGAAAGTGAAAGCTCCAAGATCGTCAGCCGCGCACGTCAATTGTGATCATTGTCGAGGTCCGGACTCATTGCGACGGCCTGAGCGATGGCCTGAGCGATGGCCTGAAAATTCGTTCGTAAATTATTCCCGTTGCCAAAACTGGACACGAAAACTCCCTCGATCACTCGCAGCTCAGCAGCGATTTCAGTTAAAAGATAGCACTAAACAAGCGCTGCGATAGTCCCCAGCCTCCACGGAGGTGACCGCGGCGCATAAACTCAGGAGAACTCATGAAAATAACCCAGGCAAAGTTCACGATCGCCTTCTTTGCACTTTCCCTCTTGCTCATCCTCGCAATGCCAGCCCGCGCATCGGCATCAGCCAACGCTGGCGCGCCGGAGCCAGGCCAAGTTGCATCAACCCAAAGTTCAAATTCAATATATGGAACGTGGTTGCAGAAACTTGATTCGGAAGACGGATTATCGCATATCACAGCCTACTTCACATTTGCTCCTGATCATATCTCAGTGAGAAATGAGTGCCGAGTCGGCGGAGCATTTGGAACAACATTGGTCGCTCAAATAACCGTGTCGGGAGATACGACGCCTGATGGAAAATTTTCGAACTTCACTCCGCCAGCTGATGACCAAGGCCATGCGGCCGTGCGCATTGGAAGTATCACCTACCGCTGCAGTGCCGAATTCAACCCGAACGTGGATGGCCGACTCGTGGTGCAGGGAAACACGATGTTCGTTTATAATTCGACAGGCCAAGTTGTTCGCAAAGCATCGGGTGAGCCCTACACTTACACGCGCGTGAACTAATCATTCGCTTTTTTTGGTCCTGCCGATAATGGCAGGAAGGCCCTGTGCATAAATGCCTTCCTGCCTGCTCCAGAATTTTAGTTTGAATTCCTGCCGAGTCTTGTGTTTCTCTGGCGTTGTTTTTCTGGCGTTGTTTCTCTGGCGTTGTTTCTCTGGCGTTGTTTTTCTGGCGTTGTTTTTCTGGCTTCGTTTTGCTTGCTAATTTTAGTCTATAAAGGGTGCACGTGAAATTCGAAAAAGCTCCAAGTCAGATTTATGCCGCCATGATCTGCCTCATTCTCGCTTCAAATATTACGACTGCCAAATTTTTCAGCGATTGGCATTCGATTCATTTCGGAGATTTCAGCGACTCACAGCTCATTGCATGTTTTACCGGTCTTATGGTTTGCGTAGCCATCTTTGCTTTTTTCACATTGCTCCGGCAAAACTGGGCGCGACATGCTCTGAGTGTCATATCGATTTTTTTCGTCGCAGTCGGTCTCAGCAACGGAAATTTCTCTGAGCTTTCTGGCGAGCTCCTCATTGCACAATTTATCGCCTACGCCGGAGTGGTACTTTTCCTCTGGAAAAAACAATCTCGCGAGTGGTTTGAGCGCAACGATTCATATGTTTAGTGCGCCACTCTCAAACGGGCTTAGGTCAATAGAAATTGAGCTGCCGAGTCGGCTCTTTGACATTGTGAAGCTCCGCGGTTCAGCGTAAGTTTACGAACATTGATGAAGCAAAAAATCACAGATCTACAAAAACGACTCGGCGATTCCACTCGAAATTTGATTCCCGCAATTAAGCTCGTTTGGGAGGCGGACCGAACATCGTTTCTTGTTTTATTTGTCATCACTCTTATTTCGTCGGCTTTGCCAATCGCTCAAGCGGTCGTCGCACGGTGGATTGTCGATTCTGTTCTCTCTGCGTCGAATCAAAATATGACAATGCGCCAGG